>DASXWF010000636.1:0-5744 GCA_036503835.1 Polyangiaceae bacterium
CTGCCTTCGCCGCTCCTCGCCAACATGAGCCACCGGGATTCGGCGACGCTGCTGCCCCCGGGGGCGCGCGTCCTCGCCCGCACGCGGCTCGAGCCGCACGCGGCCGTACGCTTCCTGCCGCGCGCCTGGGGCGTGCAATTCCACCCCGAGTTCGACGCGGACGTGATGCGCGGCTACATCGACGCGCGCCGCGGGGTCCTCGCCGAGGAAGGCATCGACCCGAGCGCGCTCGCCGCGGAAGACGCGCCCTTCGCCTCCGCGCTCCTCCAGCGGTTCGTCGAGCTCTCGCTCTAGGCTGCCGGGGCGGCTGCCGGGCTCCGAGCAGGCTCGGCGCGGCGAGACTGGCTTCCTGGGCGGGGGCGTGTCAAAGACGCGCGTCTCATGGGTTTCTCCTGCGGAATCGTCGGCCTGCCGAACGTCGGCAAGAGCACGCTCTTCAACTCCCTCTCGAGCGCCAAGGCCGAGGCGGCCAATTTCCCGTTCTGCACCATCGAGCCGAACGTCGGCATCGTGAGCGTGCCGGACCCCCGGGTCGAGGCGCTGGCCAAAATCTGCGACCCCGAGCGCAAGGTCTACACGACCATTCGCTTCGTCGACATCGCGGGTCTCGTGCGCGGCGCGTCGAAGGGCGAAGGCCTCGGCAACCAGTTCCTCTCCCACATCCGCGAGGTCGACGCGGTCGCCCACGTCGTGCGCTGCTTCACGGACGAAAACGTCGTGCACGTCGAGGGCAAGGTGAACCCGGTGGCGGACGTTGCGACCATCGACACCGAGCTCTGTTTGAAGGACCTCGATACCGTCAACAAGCGCCTCGACCGCGCCCGCAAGCAGTCGAAGGGCGGAGACCCGGTCGAGCGCCTCGCCGTCACCGTGTGCGAGAAGCTCGCCGCGCACCTCGATCAGGGCCGCCCGGCGCGCTCCTTCTCCCTCGAGGAAAAGGAAAGGGACATCGTGCGCGAGCTCTCACTGCTCACGGCGAAGCCGGTCTTCTACGTCGCCAACGTGGACGAGAGCTCGCTCGGCAAGCTCGAGGAAAACGCCCACTACCGGGCCCTCCGCGAGCACGCCCAGTCGGAGGGCGCCAAGATCGTCGCCATCTGCGCCGCGCTCGAAGCCCAGATCGCCGAGCTCGATCCCGCCGAGCGCCCCGACTTCCTCGCGAGCGCCGGCCTCAGCGAGCCCGGCCTCGATTCCGTCATCCGCACGGGCTACGAGCTCCTCGGTTTGATCACCTTCCTCACCGCCGGCAAACAGGAAGTGCGCGCCTGGACGGTGCGCAGGGGCGCGAGCGCGCCGCAGGCGGCGGGTGTCATCCACACCGATTTCGAGCGCGGCTTCATCAAGGCCGAAGTGATCTGGTGGGAGGACTACGTGAAGTTCGGCAGCGAAGCGAAGTGTCGTGAAGCCGGCAAGCTGGCGATCGAAGGCAAGGACTACGTCGTCCGTGACGGCGACGTGATGCACTTCCGCTTCAACGTATGAGCGGGCGGTTACCGCAGCGGCTCGGAGGCCGTTTCGCTCGGGCTTGCTCTGCAACAAGAATGCAAGATGCATGCATCTTGCATTTTTTATGCATCGCGCCTGTGTGCTCAGTGCCCTGTTTCTATTGGATTATTTTGTGATGGCGCTGCGATGCTAACAAAATAGGTCGGCTGGGCGGTTTGTTGATCTAGTGACCTGGCATAAGGCGCTGCCGTAGCCGTTTCCTAACGGCTCAGGCGCTCGCGCAGGGTCAGGAGGCTTTCGACGGGAACGGGGCCACCGAAGAGCCCGGCGAAGCGTAGCGCCCAAACGCCCAGAACCAGTGCGAGCAAGAGGGAAGCGACGGTGAGCCCCCCTCGGCTCATCCAGAAGGAACGCTCTCGCTGCTCCACGGAGGGCCCGCGCACGTAGTCGACGGCCGCCTTCAGCATGGCCCCGACGAACAGCGGGATCAGCAGCGGGGATAACGGGTGAAAGTGGAGGGCGCGACTGACGTCGCCGGAAAGGAGGGCCAGGCCGGCGCGCGTGAGCCCACAGCCAGGGCAGGGGATTCCGAAGAACAGCGCCGTCGGGCAGACCGGCGCTCCGATCCATACGAGCGCGATGGCTGCCCCAGTGAGACTTGCCGCGGTGAGCGCGCGCTTGCGCGCTCCGGTTTGGAAGGGGTCGCGCGTGGAGCGCACGACCCCCGCCGTCTCAGTGCTGGTGCTGGCCGCCACCCGCGGCCTGCCAGATTTCGTTCAGGTCAGCCGGGAGGAGATAGATGCCGATCACGAAGTACAGAATGGGGTGCGGGACGGAAGCGTTCGGAACGCCGGCCATCTGCTTCGCTTCCAGGATCTTCGGGGGCAGATTCCAGAGGTTGATGATGTTGAGGATCGGGACGAAAAACAGGATCGGGTTGATGTCGTCCTTGCCGCGGAACGCCTTCAACTCGTTCAGCATCTGCCACATCTGGATCATGGCGTAGACGAAGCAGAGCATGCTGATGACGAGCACCATCACCGGGTTGCGCGTCTTGCCGAGGGGTCCGCGACCGCCGCTCGGCATCGGAACGATCGGTGCGGCACCCGGGCCACCGGGCGGCGGGCCATAGCCGGGTTGCGGTGCGCCGAAGCCACCAGGCTGCGGTGCGCCGAAACCACCCTGCTGAGGCGGCCCTCCGAAACCACCCTGTTGAGGAGGAGGTGCGCCGTATCCACCCGGAGCGGGCGGTGCGCCGTAGCCACCGGCCTGGGGGGCGCCGTAGCCCTGTCCTGGTGGCGGGCCAAATCCACCGCCGGGCGGTGGCGGGAAGCCAGGTTGAGGCGCGGGCGGCTCGGGATGAGCGCCGAAGCCGTCCCCGGGGGGCGGGCCGCCGAAGCCGCCCTGCGGAGGCGGTGCTCCGTAGCCGGGCGGACCAGCCGGGGGAGCGCCGTACGGGCCTCCGGCTCCATAAGGATTGAAACCGACGCCCGCGGGATCCGCGACCATCGTTCCGCCGAGAGGGTTCACCGCTCCGGGAGGAGGAGTGGGGGCAGGCATGGGCGCCGGAGCAGGTTGAGCTCCGAAAGCCTGAGCCGGGGTGGGAGCGAACGCTCCTGGGGGCTGCCCCAAGGGCTGCGCCGGTGCGTGGGCCGGAGCCGGGGCGTGCGCCCCCATGGAGGGCGGTGCGACGCCGAGCATGGTGCCCTTGAGCTGCGGTCGCGGAGCAGGAGCCGCTCCGCCCGGAGCGGCGGGGCCCGGGCCGTGGCCGGGAGCAGTCGGCGCTGCCGGTGCGGGCGCTCCAGGCGCTCCCGGCGGGCGAGGCTGCGCCTGCGGGGAGTTCATCATGAGCATCGTGCCCTTGAACTTCGGCGCCGCCGCACCTTTCAGGTTGAACCCGCACTTCTTGCAGGTCGTCGCCGCATCGTCGTTCTCAGTGCCACAGTTCGGGCAAAACAAGCCACACCTCCGCGAGGATCGCTCGCAAGTCGAGCGGGCCCTACCCTAGAGCGGCGCCCGGCGATCCACAAGCGCTTCCGAGCATCTCCGCGCTCGCGTCACACCGGCCCCCTCATTTCCTGCGCGGGCGAGCTTGACACCTTGCTTTGCCGCTCACTACGGTTCGCCTCGCCCGAAACCCCCCGGGCTTAAGAGCTCCGTTACCGGACGGCATTCGTCCGAGACCCGGAGCCGACTCACGACGGAAACTCCATGGCCTTTTCGCTCAACGCCGAGCAAAGCCGCCAGCTCGAACAGATCCTCGGAAAGTATCCGAACAAGATGGCCGCCTGCATTCCGGTCCTGCACCTGTGTCAGGACGCGAACCAGGGCTGGGTCTCCGATGAGGTGATCGAGTTCGTCGCGCAGAAGCTCGATCTCTCGAGCGCGCACGTGAAGGGCGTCGTGACGTTCTACACGTTGTTCAACCAAGAGCCGGTCGGCAAGCACCAGGTCTGGGTGTGCCGCACGCTCTCCTGCGCGATGCGCGGCGCCGATCAGATCCTCGCGCACTGCGAGAAGCGCCTCGGCTGTCACGCCGGCGGCACCAGCAAGGACGGCAAGGTCACGCTGCGCACGGCCGAGTGCCTCGCCTCCTGCGGGACCGCCCCCATGATGCAGGTGGACAAGAGCTATCACGAGAACCTGACGATCGAGCAGGTGGACCGCATCCTCGACGGTCTCACGCGCTAGGCGACCGATGCTGAAACAGACGACGTATCTCACGCATTCGTTCGGCAAGGCCGACGGCCACAAGCTCTCCGCGTACGAGGCGGTCGGGGGCTACCAGAGCGCGCAGAAGGCGCTCGGCATGAGCCGCGAGGCCGTGGTCGAAGAGGTGAAGAAGGCGCACATCCGCGGGCGCGGCGGCGCCGGCTTCGACGCGGGCACGAAGTGGAGCTTCATGCCCAAGCAGTCGCAGAAGCCCTGCTACCTCGTGATCAACGCCGACGAGGGCGAGCCCGGCACCTTCAAGGATCGCGCGATCATGGAGAAGAACCCCCACGCGCTCGTGGAGGGTTGCATCATCGGCTGCTACGGAATCGGCGCGCACGCTTGCTACATCTACGTGCGCGACGAGCTCCACCTCGCCAAGGCGCGGCTCGAGGCGGCGATCCAGGAGGCGCGCGCGAAGGGCTACGTCGGTAAGACGCCGTTCGGCAAGGACTGGGCGGTCGAGATCTACGTCCACACCGGCGCGGGCGCCTACATCTGCGGCGAGGAGACCTCGCTCTTGAACTCGCTCGAAGGCCGGCGCGGCGAGCCGCGGCTCAAGCCGCCGTTCCCCGCGCAGTACGGCGCGTTCGGCTGCCCGAGCACCGTGAACAACGTCGAGACGATCGCGATCGTCCCCACGGCGTTCGCCATGGGCTGCGACGCCTTCAGCAAGCTCTCCGAGCTTCACCCGTTCAACGACGGCGGAGCCCGCATCTTCGGCGTGAGCGGGCACGTCAAGCGCCCCGGTCTGTACGAGGCGTGCGTCGGGCTCACGCTGCGCGAGCTCATCTACGATCTCGGCGGCGGCATCCTCGGCGATCGCCCGCTGCTCGGCGTGATCCCTGGCGGCTCGTCCTGCCCGGTGCATCGCGCGGACGAGATCGTGAACGTGAAGGACCCGCGCTTCGAGCAGTACAACGGCAAGAGCTTCCTCGACCTGCCGCTCGGCGTGGACACCTTCCGCATGGCGGGCAGCATGCTCGGCACCTGCTGCGCGATCGTGCTCTCGGACGCGGCCGATCCGGTGCTCGCGCTGCACAACGTGATGCGCTTCTACAAGCACGAGTCGTGCGGCCAGTGCACGCCCTGCCGCGAAGGCTGCGGCTGGATCGAGCGCATCCTCGACAAGATCGTGGCGGGTGAGGGCTCGATGGAGGAGCTCGACCGCATCCACGAGATCGCGTCCGACATCACGGGCAACACGATCTGCGCGTTCGGCGACGGCGCCGCCCAGCCCGCGCTCGCTTTCGTGAGGAAGTACCGCTCACATTTCGAGGACTACGTGAAAAACGGGGCGAAGAACCAAACCCGAAGGCTCGTGCCATGACCCCCGGCAACCTGTTCTTCCTTTTGATGTCGGCGTTGAGCCTCGCCGGCGCGATCGTCACCGTCGCGGCGCGCAGTCCGATTCGCTCCGCCGTCGGCCTGCTCGTGACGATCGTCGGCATCGCCGGCCTGTTCCTCAAGCTGAGCGCCGAGTTCATGGCGGCGATTCAGCTCATCGTCTACGCGGGCGCCGTCGTCGTCCTGTTCGTGTTCGTGATCATGCTGCTCGGTCCGGACGCGACGGGCGTCTCCCAGGG
>DASXWF010000637.1:0-2979 GCA_036503835.1 Polyangiaceae bacterium
CGTAGCGCCACGCACCGGCTGTCCGCTGCCCTTGTCGATCACGGTTCCGAGCACGAACGGCGTCGGCCGGGGCGGCGGCGGGACGACCGGCTTCTCGACCTTCTGGATGATCGGGGCCGGCGGGACCGTGTCCACGGCCCAGGCCAGGCCGAACCAGAGGTTATACGGCGGCTCGGGCGCAATCTCGTCGATGAAATCGCTCGTCGCGCCGGTGCCGATGTCGACCGCGGCCATCAGCGAGAGACCCTGCTCCGGCCAGGGAAAGACGCGCGTGCCGAGCGTGAAGCGCGAGGGGGCCGTGCTGAATTTTTGGGCCTTGGCGAGGCATTGATCGCCGTGCGTCTCCGCGACGTTCTCGTCGCAGGTGTACTTCTGGCGGTTCACGGGGACGTCGATCGTCCACTCCAGGAAGGGACGGACGATCGTGTGCACGAACTCGCCGCCGAGTCCGATCTGGAAGCTGTCGACGCGGTTGATGTCGAGGCCGAAGCGCTCCGAGCGCTGGATGGTTTCGCCGCGGCCGTTGGGCGGAGGCGTCGTCTCGACCTTCTCGACGATGGCCGCCGAGTTGTCGAAGAGCCAGCCGATGTTGGTGTGGAAGCGCAGCGGGATCTGGTCGTCGGGGTTCGTGCGGTTGTCGAGCGCGAGGGAGGCGAGACCGCGCAGCGCGAAGCTCGTGGCGCCGCCGGCGGGACCGACGCCGCCGCTTCCGTTCAAGAACATGAGCTCGAACTGCCCGCCCGCCTGGAAGATCGAATCCGGCTCGACCGGGATGAAGCCCTTCAGTCCGAAGGTGGTGTCCCCGAGCACCTGGAGCAGCTGCGGGCGGCTGCGCGTGTTCGACGTCGCCATGTTGCGCAGGGCGAAGCTCGCTTCGAGGAACGAGAACAGCGTCGCGGAAAGGCCGATCTGAAGTCCCACCCGATCGGTGCTCTCTTCGAGCGCGGGATCGTCGGCGCCGTCCACCGAAGTGGGGCAGGGGCTCGTCGCGTTGCAGAGAAAGCCGGACTGGCCGAAATAGCTCGCGAGCATCGAGAAGCGGAACGTGCCGGGTGCGCCCGAGCTCGCTTGCACGACGCGCATCAGACCGGTCGAGCCGTTCAGGCTGTTTTCTTCGTGGAGCGAGTTCAGCCGGTAGGTGCGCTCCGCGTTCGGATCGGGTTCGGACTCCGCTTCTTCCTTGGCGCCCTCTCCGGCAGTGTCCGCGCCCGCGCTCGCGCCGAGTCCGAGATCGACGCCGGCGCTCGCGCTGCCTCCTGCGGTCGCCGAAGCTCCGGTGGGGGGCGGAGGAGGAGCAGGAGTGGGTTCCGCTGCGGGTGCCGGCGCCGCGGGAGTGGGCGGCGGCGGGGGAGGAGGTGGAGGAGCGTCCTGCGCCAGTGCTGTCCCGAACGTGACGAGCGAAGAGAGGACCGTGAGTGACGCGAACCCGAAGCGATTCATTGATTTTCCTCGTGCCCGATCTTTCCGTCGGGCGGCCCCGAGCCCGTGATCACCCTTCGGGGCGCATAGTCCCCAGACCACCAAAGCATGGGACGGCCCCACTCTTGCAGTTGGCCCGGCCCTTCGCAAGATAAAGTCGCGACCCGCGGACCGCCGGCCGGGCTTGTTTCCCTTCACTAAGTCGTCTTGCTATCCTGCCTGGGTTGTCGTGTCCGACGCGCTGATCCGGGTCGAAGGTCTGCACAAGGAGTTCCGGCTCGGTCTCGCGAGGCGGCGGGTGCTGGCGGTGAAGGGGGTCTCCTTCGAGGTCGAACGCGGCAGCATCTTCGGCTTTCTGGGCCCGAACGGCGCCGGAAAGACCACGACCATCAAGATGCTGACCGGGCTCATCGCTCCCACCGGGGGCAGCGCGAGCATCTTCGGCGATCCGGTGCCGAGTCCTCGCGCGATGGCCAAGGTCGGGTTCCTTCCGGAGAACCCTTACGTCTACCCGTATCTCACGCCGACGGAGTTCGTGGAGCTCTGCGGTCGCCTGTCCGGTCTCTCCGGAAAAAATGCGCGAGATCGCACGAGGCGCGTGCTCGACCAGGTGGGCATTCTCTACGCCGCCGACCGCCCGGTGCGCCGCCTCTCCAAGGGCATGCTGCAGCGCACGGGCCTCGCGGCCGCGCTCGTCGCAGACCCCGAGCTCTTGATCCTCGACGAGCCCATGAGCGGTCTCGATCCCGTCGGGCGGAAGGAAGTACGAGACCTGATCGTCGAGGAGCGGGGGCGCGGCCGTACCATCTTCTTTTCGACCCACATCCTGAACGACGTGGAGACGCTCTGTGATCGCGTCACGATCCTGAGACAGGGCGAGGTCGTGGTGAGCGGTCCGCTCGAGCGACTCCTGAACCGCGACGCGCAGCGGACCGACGTGGTGCTCCGGAGCGCGGGCGACGCGCTCGAAGCGAAGCTCACGAGCGCGGGGTTTCGCAGCGAGCGAGCCGGCGAGCGGCTCGTCGTCCACACCGAGGGCGCGGTCGCCGTGCGCGAGGTGCTGGAGGCGGCCCTCGGCGCCGGGGCCGACGTCGTCGAGGTGACGCCGCGCCACGAGACGCTCGAGGACCTCTTCGTGCGCGAGGCGATCGTCAAGCGCGCCGTTTGAGCACGCGCTGCACGATTTCGAGGTCCGCGCGGCCGAGCTCGCGCGTCACGAGCAGGACCGCGAAGTAGACGCTCGCGACCAGCAGCGCTTCCGGCACCACCAGCAAGCGATGACCGCTCGGAAGCGCGCGGGCGACGGCGATGGCGGCGCCCGTCGCGAGCACGACGCGCACGAGCACTTCGGGCCGCACGAGCGCGCGCACCTCGCGGAAAACCAGCACCCCGGCGAGCGCGGTCGCGAGGACTATGCCGCCGGAGGTCGCGAGCGCCATGCGCAACAGCAACTCCTCGGAGAGCGGAGCTCCGCGCACCCAGCCGAAGCCGGACAGCACCACGAGCCCGAAGGCGGTGAGCGTGATCGCGAAGCTTGCACGCTCCTTGCCGATGCCGTTC
>DASXWF010000638.1:0-3449 GCA_036503835.1 Polyangiaceae bacterium
CGGCTTCAGCCTGTGGCTCGAGCTCCCGCAGGGGCTCGACGATCTCGAATTCACGCGCGCCGCCGCGGCGCGCGGCGTACAGATCTCACCGGGCGGTCCGTGGTTCGCCGCGGAGCCGCCTGCTCCCTTCGTGCGCCTCAGCACGGCAGCGGCAAGCGCGACCGATCTGGTGCAAGGCGTCGAAATCCTCGGAGAGATCGCGCGCTGCTAGCGGTGCTAGGCTACCAAGATGGTGCGGGAGTCTCTGTTTCTTCTGGCGTTGATTTGCGCCTTGCCGCTCGCCTGTGGAGCGGACTCGACTCGACGCCGTGGCGATCGCGACGACGCGGGAGCAGCAGGCGCGGACGACGGCCGCGGCGGCACCAGCGGAAGCGCGGGCAACGCCGGCGCCGCCGGCAGGATCGACACCGCGGGGAGTGCGGGGAGCGGAGCGCGGGCCGGCTCGGGGAGCGGCGGCGGGGGAGCGCCGGGAGGCGGCTCGGGCGCGAACGGCGGCGAGGGAAACGCCGCCGGCACGGTGGGCACCGCCGGCTCGGGCGAAGGCGGCGAAGCCGGAACGAGCGGCGGCAGCGGCGGGGGCGGTCAGGGCGGCAGCGCGGGCGCGGGCGGCAGCAGCGGTCTGCCCGTCGTGAACCCGATCCCCGCGGAGGGCGCGGCCCACGAGCTCCCGAGCGGCGACACCCTGAACTCCACTCCGCCGGTGATCGCGGCGCTCGGCGACGACATCGTGATCGCAGGCTACACCCAAGACCCCCGACTCGCGGGGCTCACGGAATTTCCCAGCGGGCAACTCGCCGAGACCTTCGCGGCGCGCTTGGATCGCGCGGGACAGCTGCTCTGGAGCCGCTCGCTCCCCGGCTCGGGCATCCCCAACGCGATCGCGATCGACGCGCAGGGCGACATCGTGATCTCCGCGAGCTACCTCCCGGAGCGAAACTACACGATCTACATGGGGTCCTACACGGAAGCCGTCTACCTCGCGAAGCTCCGTCCGAGCGGAGACGTGGTCTACGCGCGCGAGATCCCCTTCGACAGCGGCGTCATGCCGTACGGGATGACGGTCGATCCCGGCGGCGCCATCTACGTGTCCGGCGGCTACATGAACCCCGATCAAGGCAACAACGCCTTCACGTTCCTCGCCAAGTACGACGCCGAGGGCCGGGAGAGCTGGACCAAGATTTTCGAGCACACCGGCACCTGGTCGAGCGCGGAAGGCGTCGCGGTCCTTCCGAACGGAGAGGTCACGATCACCGGCGGCTTCAACGGCACCATCGACTTCGGCGGCGGCGCCCTCACCACCGAAGCCAGCGACGGGACGTTCGCCTCGTCGAACGGCTTCCTCGCGCGCTTCACCGCGAGCGGAGAGCACGTGGAGAGCACACGCTTCGGCGGCACCGTCTACGACTCTGGCACCGACGTCGTCGCGCTCTCCGACGGCGACCTCGTCCTGACGGGGTCGATCAGCGGCGTCTCCGAGCTCGGCGGGAAGACGGCGAACGGCGGCGACGGCGCACCGTTCCTCGCGCGCGTCGCGCCTGACGGCAGCGCGCGCTTCTTCGAAGTCGCGCCCGGCACCGGCACGCCCTACACGCTCGTCGCCGATCCGGGCGAAGGCCTCTTTCACCTCACGGGCTGGTTCGGCGAAAATCACGTCCTGTTCGAGTTCGGCCCGAACGGTGAGCTCGGGCTCGCCGCGATCGTGAGCGGCACCCAGATCTGGAGTCACGGCCTCGCCGTCGACTCGGCCGGCAGCCTCTGGGTTTCGGGCGGCTTCCAGTACGGCATCGACTTCGGCGGCGGCGTGGCGTTCGAGGCGGACGACAAGGGCGTCTTCCTGGTTCGACTCGATCGCAGGTCTCCGTGAGGACCCCCGGACGCTGACTGCCCGCGGCCGCGCGTCGTCTCGAACCGAGAAAAGCCTTCCGGAAACGCCTGCCGCGTGCCAGGCCGTTCTACCTGGGACCGATTCCACATTGCCGGGAAACTGAATCGTTTAAGTAGGCCAGGAACGGCTGATCCCATTCTCGCTCGTTCGCCTCGCGCCGGACTGGTGGCGCGACGAATTCGTGCAAACCTTCACGGGCCATCATGGTGTCGTTCGCGCCGAGCTTTCCCCGAAGGTATGGGTACAGGATCCCCGCGTGGTGCCGAGGAGTCGTTCCCGGACTGCTCGTCGCGCTGAGCTGCGGCCCCGCAGAAGACGGCGGCACTCCGTGCGACCCTGCGAGCGAGGAGTGCGGGAACGATCCTCAGGCGGGTTCGGGCGGAGCGGCCCGGGGCGGCTCGAGCGGAAGCGGAGGAAGCGGCGTGAGCGGCGTGAGCGGCGCCGGACGTGGTGGCGGTAACGCCGGCGGCAAAGGCGGCTCGGCGAACCAGGGCGGCACTGCCGGAACGCCCGTCGCGGGATCGGGCGGGCGTTCGGGCGGCAGCGGTGGCAGCGCGGCCGGCGGCGGCGGGCGAACGGGCGGCGGAAGCGGCGCCGGTGGAAGCGGAGCAGCGGTCGGTGGAGGTACGAGCGGCGGTGACGGCGGCGGCTCCGGTGGAAGCAGCGCGAGCACGGGCGGCGGCGGAACCAGCGGCGGCGGAACCAGCGGCGGCGGAACGAGCGGCGGCGGCTCCGGCGGTTCGGCCGGCGGCTCGTCGAACTGCGTTGCCACGGGCTTTCACGTGAAAGACGGCGTCCTCTACGACGTGAAATGCAACGAGTTCGTGATGCGAGGCGTGAACTATCCGTACACGTGGTTTGCCACGCGCAACACGCAGCAGGATCTCGGCGCCATCGCCGCGACGGGGGCGAACGCCGTGCGCATCGTGCTGTCGTCGGGTGGTCGCTGGACGCGGACGACGGGCAGCACGCTCACGAGCATCCTCGGCTGGGCGAAGGCGGCCAAGCTCGTGTCGATCGTGGAGGTGCACGACACGACCGGCTACAGCGAGCAGAGCGGCTCGGTGGCGCTGAGCAACGCCACGAGTTACTGGACGAGCTCGGACATCGCGGCGGCGCTGCTCGGACAGGAACCCTACGTCATCGTCAACGTCGGCAACGAACCGAACGGCAACAACACCTCCAACAGTTGGGTCTCGAGCCACGTCACGGCCGTGGAGGCGCTCCGGAACTCCGGCTACGAGCACACGCTGATGGTGGACGCGCCGAACTGGGGGCAGGACTGGGAAAACAGCATGAGGGACGGCGGCGGCGTGCCGATCTGGCAAGCCGACGCCAGCAAGAACATCGTGTTCTCCGTACACATGTACGACGTGTACGGTTCGAGCTCGACCATCAGCAGCTACTTCAACGGCTTCCTGAGCGCGTACGACGCGCCGCTCGTCGTCGGGGAGTTCGCGGCGGATCACGGCGACTCGGGCAACGTGGACGAAGACACGATCATGTCCCTCGCCGAAAACCTGAGCATCGGTTACCTCGGCTGGTCCTGGGCCGGAAACAGCGG
>DASXWF010000639.1:0-17024 GCA_036503835.1 Polyangiaceae bacterium
GTCACGACGAAGCCGTGACGCTCGTAGAACCGAATCGCGCGGATGAACTTATCGTCGCGGCGGCGCGTTCGCAACGAGTGAGGAGGACCGCAGCACGGTGCTCGGATCGGCGTGAGCGGCACCGGCACCAACTATACGCTCGTTCTCAATACCTCGAACGGAGCGCTGATTCGCGCCGGGGCCGCGTGCGTGACTCCGGTCTCCGGTCTCACTTCGACCGTGACCTGGAACTCGACGTCCGGATCGCCGGCGGTCCTTGCTCCCGCCATCCCCGGCCGAGCCTGCTTTTTGACGCAAATCACTTCGGCCGTCTCGTCATCGAGCGGCGAATCGTTCGCATCCGGCAACGATCAGGTCGGCGTGGAGATTCAAAATAACCAGTGGGTGCTCACGGGCTCGACTCAACACGGGCGCATCGATGCCGCGGCTCGTTGCCTGAACGTGAGCTCGCCCAACCCCTATGCTGGGACTCAGTCGGGCAGCGGGTTCGGCTCCTTCAACATGGACTTGATGACGCCGGCCCATTCCGGCGCGTGCTTCTTGACCAAGATCAAGGGCGCGTTCCTCAGTAACACCGATCCCGTGGACGGTATTCAGAACATCGTCACCAGCGGGGGCCAGTGGTCCATGGAGTTGAAGAACAACAAGTCCGGGTGGGCGACCTGCGTCAAATAGATGGCGGGGGCAGCCCATGACAAAACGCGTCCGCCCTTTCGGGGACGTGCTCGCTCCAGGTCTTTTGGTAGTCTGTCTCGAGTGACTCGCTGGTGGCCTTCTTGCCGGCGAGGTTCGCAGCTCGGGAGGTGCGGCCCCGGGTCGCGAAGGACTCGTCCAGCGAGCTGATCATGCAAAAGCCGTCACGGCACGGCAGAGCGGTGGCGCCTTCGTTCGTTCGTTCGTGCGGAGGCGCCACAGCAACCCGCTCAAGTGACGATCACGGCTGCATCGACTGGGCGCGCGTGCAACAGGCGCTCGATAAACAGCTCCGGCCGGCACCGCAAACAGCTGCTCGAGGGACGTCGCGAGCGTGCCGGCCATGCTCGCCGGCGTCGAGGCTCTCGCTCCGGAGCACCTGCGCGCGCCCGCGGGGCGCTACCCCGTCTACGGAATCACCTTCACCTGGCCGGAACGGCTCACTTCCCCCGAGCGCTTCCGATTCGAGAGCAACGACGGCGCGTGGCTTCGCCTCGACTGGCGGAAGCGCAGCCGGCCCTGACGGAAACCCGTTGGAGCCAGCGTTTGGCCTTGCCGCGGGAAGCGACGCTGCAGGCGCTGCGCACCGAGCGCGGCGAGGCGCGCCTGGTTCCCGTCTGTTCGCCGCCGGGCTTCACGGGGTCGGGCCTCTCCTGGAACCACCTGGCCGAGGTGTTCCGTGCCGAGAATTCCGACGGGGTCCCGATGGTGTACGTGCACGCGCAGGCCTACGCGAACGTCGGCGGCCGCAACCTGGTGGCCGAGTACTCGGACGAAGATCCCGACGCCTCCACGCTGGACGACTTCTACCAAGTCTTGAGCACCATTCATGCGGAGCACGTCCCGCAGCCGACCGCACGAGAACAGCCGCGTAGCGAGCGCTCCGTCGACTGAGGCGCTCGTTCAGCCTCCGATTCGGGACCAGCGGGGTCTCACTGCCGCCAAGATTGTATATACAAATTCCGGCCTGGTGAAGGCCTGCCGTCAGTTGCTCGAGGCTCCGAGTCAATCTCGGAGCCCGATCATCGAGCAGGCGAGGTGGAGCAGGCCCAGGTGGTTGCGAGCTAAGGCTGGCTCGTGCGATGCGGGCCCCGCGGGGCACTGGCCAGGTTCCAGCCTTGCGCGACAAATCCGCCTTCGGGGAGGGGATTTGCGAAGGCTGAAGACAGATCCGAGGGGCCGGGCATCATACCAATGTTGCTTGGGGCGCGCGTCCGTTACGCGCGACAAATTCACTCGTTCCACCCACCGGGCGACTCGCATCATCCGGAGAAGGTGAGTTCCATGAACAGTTGGAAGCTAGTCTGCGCGGTCACGGTCTTAGCCGGCTGCGGCTCCT
This sequence comes from Polyangiaceae bacterium, assembly GCA_036503835.1. Taxonomy (GTDB): domain Bacteria; phylum Myxococcota_A; class Polyangia; order Polyangiales; family Polyangiaceae; genus PMG-095. The sequence goes on from DASXWF010000639.1 coordinate 2,033, forward strand.
CGATTGACCCGGTGACGGCAACGGACGTACCCGGCGGATCTGGCCCGGTGGGAACCAGCGGCAGCGCAGGCGCAGGACCGGCCGGCGCCGCTGGGACATCGACGGCGGGCGGGACTAGCTCGGGCGGCAGCAGCGGGTCGACCAGCGGGGGAGTGGGAGCCGGCGTGAACTGCACGCCCGGCGTCGCCGTCACCTCCCAAATCCCACGCCTCACGAACGCCGAATACGACAACACGGTTCGCGACCTGCTCGGTCTCACCACGCTGTCGGCCATGGGCGACTCGGTTCCCTCGAACCTGCTCGCCACCGACCAGGGCGGCGGCCTGACGGACGTGGGGTGGGCCGCCTACAAGGTAGTTGGGGAGGCAATCGCCGCGCAGGTCATGGCCGATCCGGTGATGAAGGGGAAGTTCATCAGCTGCGATCCGGCCGTCGGCACCTGTCTCCACGATACCGTCGTCAGCTTCGGCCGTAAGGCATTCCGCCGCCCCCTCAGCGCGGACGAGATTGCGGCCTTCGTCGACGTCATCGCCGCCGGACCCGAGATCACCCCCACCGGCGCTCCGGCGGAGGTGGCTCAGGCGCTCCTCTTCATGTTCCTGGTCTCCCCTCAATTCATCCAGCGGGAGGAGCTGGTGGAGACCTCCGACGGCGCCGGTCACTTCGCCTTGTCGCAGCACGAAGTGGCTACGCGCCTCGCGTACATGATGTGGAGCTCGACACCGGACGACATCCTCAGCAAGGCGGCGGACGACCAGGCGCTCGGGACGCCGGCGCAGGTTCTGGCGCAGGCGGAGCGCATGTTGGCGGATCCGCGGGCTCGCGACATGACCTCGGCCTTCCATCGTTACTACATGCTGATGGGCCTCAATACACGGTGGGACAACACCAACAAGGACACGACTGTCTACCCCGCGTTCAACAGGGGTCTCGTGCCCCGATTGCAGGAAGAGACGGAGATGTTCTTCGATTACATCGTGTTCGCGAAGGGCGGGACGTTCGAAGATCTCCTGACGAACACCACGGCCTTCGTGAGCAGCGCCACCGCGCCGTTCTACGGCCTCGACCCCGCAAAATTCACGACCTCGCTCACGGAAACGACGCTCGACGCGAACCGTCCCGGCTTCCTCACCCGCCTCGGATTCTTGAACGCGTACTCGGCAGCCGACCACACCTCCCCCATCTTGCGCGGTGCTTTCATCACCAAAGAAGTGCTCGGCATCCCGATCGACGCTCCGCCGCCCGGCGCCGAGATGACGGAGCTACCCGCCGCTTCGGACGCACTCGACACGAATCGCAAGCGCTTCGCGCAGATGACGTCGGGCCCGGACTGTACCGGGTGCCACACCCCTTACATCAACCCGCCTGGGTTCGTGCTGGAAGCGTTCGACACCGTCGGAAGCTGGCAGACCACGGAAATGGGTCCGAACGGAGCCGTGGCCGTCGATACCGTGGCCGACGTGGCGATCGACAACGAGGAAAGTGCGACCTCCACGGTCCACGTCACCAATCCCGCCGAGTTGATGGCGGCGATCGCCAGCGCTCCCATGGCGAAAGCTCGCTACGCCTCCAAGTGGGTCTCCTTCGCCTACCACCGTGAGGGGAGCCCGGACGACGCCTGCAGCGTGCAGCAGCTCGCCGCCAAGATGACCGCGAGCGGCTACACCGTCAAAAACCTCATCATGGACCTCACGCAGACTCTCTCGTTCCGAGTCAGGGTGGCTGGGCAATGAACAGCAGAGGCAGCGATATGGACCGCAAACCTTCCCCGGGCATCAACCGCAGAATCTTCCTGAGAGGCGTCGGAGGCCTGGCTATCGCGGCGCCCTTCTTGAGCTCCCTGAACGAAGCCAAGGGGCAGCCACCGAGCGATCCCAAGCGTCTGGTGATTTTCTACACCCACAACGGGTGCCTCACGGACCGCTGGTTCCCCGCGGTCCAAGACGGACCGCTGACCGCGGGTGATCTCACGGGTACCCTGGCGCCGCTTGCTCCGCACGTTTCGAAGCTGCTGCTGCCGCGCGGTTTCCGGTCCTTGAACGAATACTTTCGAGGCCAGTCGATCGATCCGCACGACCAGGCCTGCGGCTCGAAGCTCACCTGCGCCCCCATCAACGACGACATGACGCGCTACGCCTCGGCGGAATCGCTCGATCACGTGATCGCCAGGCAGATCAACCCGAACAAGAATACACCGCTCGTGCTCTCTGTCGGCGCGCCGAGCTCCAAGGTGAAGGAGGTCATTTCCTTCCGCGGATCGAACGATCCGTTCCCGTCCAACGTGAACCCGCAGACCGTGTTCCAGGCGCTCACGCTCGGCATGGGCTCGACCCCGTCGCCGACGGGCGGCGGTCCATCCGTCCCGCCCGAGGTCGACTACCACCTGAAGCGCGGGCAGAGCACGATCGACCTGGTGCGCGGCAGCCTCAATCGGCTGCAGAGCCTCAAGATGAGCTCGGCGGATCAGGGGCGCATCCAAAACTGGCTGGATCTCCTGCGCGATACGGAGGTGGGTGTCGGCGGCGCGGGTGGCAGCAGCGGCGGACCGACGGGTATCCCGGCCGAATGCACGACGGCCTCGGCCATGATGCGCGGCATCACGCCCGAAGCGCTCGCAGAGGCAAGCCCGACAGGCAAGATCACCGGCGGCACGACCAGCTTCGGCGCTCCGCCGCCTCCCGGCGACAACGAGGGCGACAACAACCTTCGCACGTCCTTCACCAAGGGCGGCGACATGATGATGAACCTCATCGCGCTCAACATGATGTGCGATGCGAACCGCGTATTCATCTTCTTGTACCCCGGGTACGTCGTTTACAACTGGGACGGCATGGCCCACCTGAACGACCACCACGGCCTGTCACACCGTACCGGCGACAACAAGGTAGGCGGCAACTGCGGCGTCGAAGGTGTGATCGACAAGCTGCAAGCGATCGACTCATGGCTCGCGGGGAAGTACGCCCAGTTGGTCGGACTGCTCGACGGCATTCAGGAAACGACCGGCTCGCTGCTCGACAACAGCGCTGCCCTCTGGCTACCCGAACTATCGGACGGCGCGACGCACAACCAGAACAACCTGCCGATCCTCATCGCCGGCAGCGCGGGCGGCTACCTGAAGCAGGGCGTCGCCGTGAACGTCGAAAGCCCTGGCAGGGACATCGACAACGGCAAGAGCAGCAGCACCTGTCAGAACGGTGGTGCCATCGGCAGTACGGGCTCGTCCGGCGGCAACGTGCCGATCAACAAACTCTACGTTACCCTGATGAACGCCGTCGGATGCACCGACAACGGCAACAAGGTAACGAAGTTCGGCGTCATGGACGGCACGAGCGCCACCCCCGGCATCACGAACCCGGGTGAGGTCGCGACGCTCACGGTCGCGGGCTGAGGCTCCTGCGTCAGTCGGCGCACCGCTCGCGCCGGGAGTCAGTGCGTCACGGGTCGACGACCAAGGTCGTGGGCCACCGGTTCGTGGTATCGCCCACGCCGCTGGCCGGCCCCGTTCTCTCCCCAGCAGAAGAGCCTGTTGTCACTGTCTCTGATGGCACAGGTGTGATCGTAGCCGGCAGCGACGTACTTCCAGTTGGTCACACCGCTCGTCGCATGCGCAGACGACACAAAGAGGGTCCCCGCCGCGAAGGCGATGGCCGCGATCGTGTCGACACGAACGAACCGTCGACATCCTGGACGGCTCGATGGCAGTTGCGGAAGGCTCATGTGGGTATCCCTGAATGAGTTCTTGCGGGTCATCCCGTCCTCAAAATACGAGCGACGCCACGTGCTCGGGTCGCTGTTTGGTGCGCCGGCGTTCGATTCGGGGCTCACGAGGTGCGATGCGCTGCTCACGGCAAGCCGAGGATTTACGCGCGGTGACCCGTCCCTGGTTGACGCCCTCGCGATCCGTTGTCGATCGGTGACCGGCGATCGCCGGTGGCCGCCAACTGTCGGCCATGGTCGCCTTCGTCGGTCGTGCTCCGGTCGTGCTCCGTGTCGTGCTCAACCAGGGTCAGGTCGCCTGGGTCAGGTCGCCTGGGTCAGGTCGCCTTCGTCGGTCGTGCTCCGGTCGTGCTCCGTGTCGTGCTCAACAGGGTCAGGTCGACGAAGTGCTGGGAAGAGCGTTCGGCGCTCGAGGCCGCGCTGCCCGTCGTGCTCGGAAAGCGCTACGCCGACGGTCGCCTGGAAGGGACGAGCCTGGAGGTCGGCGACGCCTCGACGGCGCTCGAAATCCTCGGGAATTCGGACGAAACGCTGGACGGCGAGCTCCGGCGCCAACTGCTCGTCGCGAAGCTGAACGGCGCGCGCGGCGCGCTGCTCGGTGAGAACATCACGGGCGCGCTGGTCTACGGCACCACGCGTACGGTGCGCGAAACCCTGCGCGCCGCGGACGCCGCGGTGGCGGGAGTCGATCTGCTCCGCGATCAGGCGAAGGGCTCGGGGAGGATGATACCTTCAAGCTCGGTTTGCACCGTCAGGATGGCCGAGTTCACGACCTGCAAGCCCACAGCCCTATACACGCGACAGCGTGAGCGAGGAACCGCGTGCTGCGGGAGCTCGTTCAGGCTCGCCGACGATTTTCCGAACGCCCGCCGAGTCAGCGAGGCGCGTTCGGCTCGAGCATCCCGGCAAGCTCAGCGAGCTGCTCGTCCAGCGTCGTTGTGTTGAAATCGAGCCCGATCAGCCGAGGTCGGTTGTCGACGAGCCAGCTCAGCGCCGCATGGCGTGCAGTCGACGGCCGGCCCGCCGTTGCTTTGAGGCTGGACAAATCGCGTACGCGGCGCGCTGGCTTTCGCTCGCTCAATGTCGCCGCCTACTCGCTGTCCGTGCAACAGCCGACCCCGGGGAGGAGATCCGTCCCGGCGTTTTCTGCCACCAACCTCGCACGACGGGCGCATTGGGCACACGCAGATCGCCGGGTGGCGATCGCGGTGGCCAGACGGCGCGCGGAAGTTCAATCCGGACGGGCCTGCTCGAGAACCCTGTCGAGCAACCCATCGCGGAATCGCGCGAGCGCGTCGATGCGCTCGCTCGGCCAGCCCAAAGAAGCGGCCAAGCGCTCGACGGGGAGCGAGCGAAGCGACCAAGAAAGCGTCATGGGCGAAAACCCTCCGTCCTGCCGCGGGCAGTCTTCAAGGGCGCGAGCGAGGTTTCCTCCCGCCTCCAGCAACGCCTTGATGTCCTCGACGTCGCGAAGCTCCGACCGATTGAGCAGCGCGCACAACTTGTTGACGAGGATCTGGTGAGGCGTGTCGACTAGGATCGTGACGCCACCCACGGTCACGCTTCGAGGCGCTTCCGCCAGCGGCACGGGATCTGCGACCAAGTCGACGGTCACCGTAGCCGCACCGTCGCGCACATTCAGCCTGGAGAACGACGCCCGCGTGTCGAGCGCGGCGACCACGAAACCCGCGTCCTCGAGACGGCGCGAAACGGTCCTCACTGCATCTCCGAGCTCCCTGCTCCGTTGCCAGAAGAGGTCGAGGTCCCGGGTCTCACGGTGGGCGGTGTGAAATCCCGCGAGCGCCGCCCCGCCGCTGAGGGTCCACGGCGGGTCGATTCCCGCAAGCGCCACGAGCACGCGCTCCTGAAGATCCGAAAGCTTACCGAGTGCCACGCGGCATCGTCCTCCAGCGTTCGAGGATCCAGAGCCAGAACGGGCGACTCCGCCCAAGGTAGGGCTCGATCGCCGGAAGCTGCTCCTCGATCTCCCGGAGCGTGACGAACGTGAAGACGTCGTCCGGCTTTGCCTGCCGCATCAGCTTGCCCAGGTGGTACGCGCGCACCGCTGGATCCGGGTCGCGGAGACGCTCCCGAAACTCTTCCACGCGGGTGTCCTCGTCCCAGAGGAAATACGGTCGCCCCTGGGCGTCGAGGAAGCGGTCAGCGGGCGTCGGAGCCAGGCCTGCCATTCGGTTGAGTATACCGCGGTCGCCACGCTCGCTCCGGATGGCCGCCTGGCCCACCCCTGGGCCAAACGGCGGTCGTCCTGCTCCTTCCTGTCCTTTCGCGCGCCGGCCGGAGCCGTTTCGATGCCTTCCTGCATCGTCCTGCACGCTCCTGCACGCCTGGCAGTCATGAGGTCAGGGGTTCGATCCCCCCAGCACGTCCACGGCTAGCGACGAACCAGGCACGGTCGCCTCGGGAGGGATCCCCCAACTGTAGCGCGCCGCTATCCCTTCGCTCGGCGCCGTTCGACGAGGCCCATGCGGATCAGCCAGTCGCGACGCGGGACGAGCGCGCGAGCGGTGCTCGACCAGTCGTCGTACCAGCGCTGGAGGGCGACGATCTCCGCGGGAGGTTCTCTCGCGTGTCCGGCGTTTAGCGTGGTCGGTTCCGTGGTCGATGCCGCCGAGACGTTCCGAGCAGCCCGCGCCGTTTCGACGAGCAACGAGAGGCGTCGCCGCTCTACGCGGTGGAAGCCCCGGCGCGCGAGCGTGGCGAGCACGTTCTGCGAGGTGCGCTGCTCTTCGAGCTCGGTCAATCGCTCGAGGAGGGTCGCGACCGCGAGCACGGCTTCCGCGCTTTCCCGTGACGTGTCAGGCGGAATGATCGCGGCCCACTCCGGATGGATGCGCTCGAGCGCCGCCCGCAGCCGCCCGAGATGGGTCTTCGCCCAGGTCTCGAGCTCCGCCGCGGCCGCGCGTGGAGCGGCGTCCTCGGCTGGATCGAGGCCCCCTTCGCGGTAGGAGAACGCCGCCGCGAAAAGCCGAAGTCCTTCCGCATGGTCTTCGGGCCCGTACCCGCCGCGCTTGAGCAGCGCGCGGAGCGGCGCGTGGCTGCCCGCCGCTCGCAGGAAGAGCGCGACCCGCGCCGGGAGCTCGCGCAATGCCCAATCGCTCGGACGCTGGGCAAGCTCCGCGGCGCGTTTCGTGGTCACGGGGTGCCGCTCACCGTGGGCGCGACCGGGGATGTGGGCTCGGTCGTGTCGAGGTCGCCGTCGTCGTCTTCGGGTTTGCCGGTTTTTCGCTGGGCGAGGCCGAGCATGACGAGGTAATCGCGACGCTGGATGACGGCGCGCGCGGTTTCCGACCAGTCGCGGTACCAGGCACCGAGGGTTTTCAACGCTTCGTCGCGGTTCGTGACCGCGCTGTCGACGGGAAAGGTCGGAGGTTCGGCGGTCTGCGCGACGCGGATGAGGTCGCGCAGGTGAGCCCGGACGGCCGGGGTGATGCCGCGCGCGGTGAGGGTGGCGATGGCGTCGCGATCATCGGCGCGGCTGTTCTTGCGCTCTGGCGCGCTTTCGAGGGCGTCGAGACGATCGAGCAGGGTCGAGACGGCGAGGAGAGAGCCGGCACCGCGCGCGGTTTCGAGGCCGGCGAAGACGAAGCTGTGCTGCTCGGGATGCAGCCGCTCGAGGGCGGCGCCGATGCGGCGAAAGCCGGGCTCGTCCCAGGCATCGACTTCGGCCAGAGCGGCCCGCGCCGCGCCGTCGTCGGAGACCGAGGCAATGTTCGGGACGTAGCCGCTCGCTTTCTCGAGCAGACTCCAGCCGGTCGCCTGTTCCTCGGTCGAGTAGCCCGCCGCGAAGAGGGCCGCCCGAATCTCCACCTTCGTGGCCGCCGCCCGGAGGAAGGTCAAAACTCTTCCCGGTGTCGAAGCCAGCAGCTTTTTCTCGTAATCACTGAGGTTCATCTGTTGATTGTCCTGAAATGAACGGGCGAAATTGCCCGCCTGCTCAGGGGTCGGACAGCACGAGACTCAGTTGCGTGAAAAATCGACGCCGAGCGAGACGAACCGAGATTCGTGGGCAGGGTCGCGAACTCCGCGTACCAGGGCGGAGCTCGGCGCGCAGGGCTCGGAGCGTCGCGGGTGGCCCCAGAGCTTCGTGCGCGAGTTGGGAAGCTTCGTGCGCGACCGCCGAGGTTCGTGCGTGAGTTGGGAAGCTTCGTGCGCGACCGGGGAGCTTGGTGCACGGCAGGGCACGCGTCGGGTTCTTGCTCCGAATCCTTACGTAATTTCACCCGACTGCTTCACGCGGCAGGCGAAACGATAGCTACGTCGAGTCGCCTCGCGCTCCGTGGGTCCGCGTGCGCGCCGACGCCCTCACCGTTTGGCACCGCGAAGCGGTACCGCATGAATGACGTGGATTTGGCAGGGTACGAGATCCTGAAACGGCAAAAAGTCGGCCCCGTTCGCCGTGACAACAGCGTCCACTTCGTGCACTGACGCCGTGCCGAGGATTGCGATGTCCCTATGCCAAACGTCGCGGGCACCCTGCTTCGCGCCGCGAGCGACGGGAAGGGCTGCTCCGATGCGGGCGGCCTCGAGCGCGGCGCGTTCGTCGAACTCGAGCGTGCTGAACGTGTTGCTCAAGAAGGCGTGTGCCTTCTGGTGCGCGCCGCCGGCGCGAGCGAAGACCATCAGCTCTTGGACGGTCACTGCTGATACAAAGAAGGTGGCCTTTCCTTGCCGAGCTTTCGGACCAGGGCTTTCAGCGGCGCTTGAAAGTCCGAGTCACCGTCCATCCAACGCGAGACCATGTTCGTGTCGAACAGGACGCGCTTCCAGCTCTGCTCCCCGCCTGACATGCATGGCCTAGTGGCGCGTTGGCCCAAGCTCGGACGCGACGGCTGCGCCATCCCAGGAGCCGCGCATGATCCCGAAGGTCTTGTCGAAGTTGGCGTCTGCCGCCTGAGCCGTTGCAGCGGGGCGAATGTCGATCGCTTGCAGGTCGGCGACGGCGCCGTCCGCAGCCACCAGATCGCGGCGTCTTCCCTGGCCTTTTCTGCCCGTTGCTGCGCCGTCAGGCGCTCGGCGAGCTGCGCTTCGGCAACGCGCCTGGCCTCCTCGATGGCGGCCTGAGCCGCCTGGAGCTCCGATTCCCGGGCGGCAGCGTGCTTCCGCAAGCGCTCGAGCTCATCGTGAACCGGCGCATCGGCGCTTTTCGGGTCCGGCGGCGGAACGAACGGCCCTGGGTCGAACTTCTTGTTGTTCCCGAAGGTCCGTTGAAACCAAACCGCGAGCTCGCGCGCCATCCGCAGTTGGTGAAGAGCCTCGCCGTGATCGCCCTTCGACTCATGAACGGCGGCGTTTCCGACCCGGCGCAGGTCGTGAAACAGCGACCGCTGCGTGGCCCCGATCGCCTTCGCTTCCCAGAGGCAGCTCGATGAGCTGCTGCTGCCCCCATTCGCCTCGCACGAGCAACCCGAACCGCGCCGCAGCTCGCTGCGCCAGCACCTCGGCAAACTGCCGCAGCTTGAACAGCGTAATCGTCGGGTCGTCGGCAAAGTGATTCTCCGCCTGCGTACCGAGCGCGACGAGACGCGCGTCGTGGTACGCGAGGTAGGCGAAGTTCGGTGAAGGCTTGGTACTCACGACGGCTTGCCGGCACCCCGGTCACTCCCGCGAATCCGGCTCCCGGTACTGGTCGCAAAAGTCCGGACCATCCCTTTTGTACACTGCCCGCCCTCGCAATTGGAGATGCGCCGGCACTGCCTCGGACATTTCCGAGGGCCAGACAAGTGTTCAGCGGGCCTTCGCTTGCCTATCCTCCGGCTCCCCCTCCGGCAAAAGCGGCCCGAGGCTCAGAGGTCGACCGAGACCTTCGCCATCTCGGTGATCTCGAGCTCCGGGACCAGCGCTTCGACGCGTGGCTTCTCCGCGGGCGGCTGGTCCTTCCCCAGGGCGCGCAGGAAGTACGGCGAGGCCACGCGGAAGAGCAGGCGCGCAGTCAGTCGTTTCGGCGCGGCGTCGGCTGCGAGCGGGAAGGCGTACGGGTAGGTGCCCGTCTCGCCCGGGATCAGCGGTACGGTCGGCTTGCCCGAGGACGGGCGCTTCCGCGGCACGGGTCCGGACGTGATGTACTGAATCACGCATTCCCGCGCGCCCTCGGCCGCCTGGAGCAGGTTCTCGCCGCGGGCACCGAGCTTCGCGGCGCCCCCCTCGTCGCGGGCGATTTCGACCTTGTCCACGAGCATCTGCTGGAAGTTGAGCAGGCGGGTGTCGGAGCTCTTGCAGCCGCTCAAAAATGGCCGCATCGGGCTCTCGGGTGAGTCCACGATGCTCGCGTCGCACAGGTCGTCGCTCGGGTTTTCGAGCTTGCCGGAGCTGGCGATCACTTTGCCGCTCGCGTCTTCGATCGTGATTTCCACCCACATCTGACGCACGAACGCGAAGCCGCCCGGGAGGTTGTGACCGGTTCCGTTGTTCGTGAGCGTGACGTCGAACGCGAGCGAGTCCGGAGCGCGCTTCACGCTGCCTTCCACGATGGCGAAGGTGCCGGCGCTCCGCAGCAGGGCTTCACGCTTCTTGCGCGTGCGGTCCCTGGCCTTGGCGTTGTCGAGCGGGTAATCCACCGCGACGAAGGAGTGATCGCGAAGGACGCGATCCGGCGCCTCGCGGTCTTGCTCGAAGGGAATGAGGGCGGCTTCCGCGGCGCGCTTGGCCTTGCGTACGACGGGCATGTGGCAGTCGAGGCAGCTCCCGCCGCCGTTCTTCGAGTAGAGCTCCCACTCGTCGAACAGCGTCTGGAGCACGAGATCGACGCCGCGGTCGAACTTGCCGTCGGCGTTCTTGTCGAGCTGGACGTTGTGGCAGTTTCGGCAGAGCTGCTCCGGCTTCGAGAAGATCGCGCCCTTCTCGCTCCGGTGGAAGGCGTTGCCGACGGCGTCGTCGTACGGGCCGTAGTAGGTGCGGCCCGGCTCGAGTCCGGCGAGGAACTTCGACAAACCCGCGCCGCCCGTGCTCGGCTGGCCCTGCCACTGGTGGCACACGGCGCAGCCGATGCCGTCGTCGAGCAGCGCGCGATCGGAGAGCACGTCGGCGGGGAGGGGCAGGGTGTTGCCGACCGTGAGCAGCGTGCCGATCGGGCCGTGGCAGCTCACGCACACCTCCTTCGGATCCGGCCCTTCCGCCCCGTTGAGCACGCGCGCAGCGACCTGATTGGTCTGCGCGATCATGAGCGGGCTCGTCATGGCATGGGCGTGCATCGAGTGGCTCCAGGCCTCGTAGATGTCCTCGTGGCAGCTCTTGCAGCTCGCGGAGGGCTCGAAGCCGCCCAGGCTCGAGCCGCCGACGATCCCGGGCACGAGCAGCCGCGCGGGCGCGTCGTAGGCGAAGATGACGTGGATCGGCACCAGCACGAGGAACAAGAGCCCGAGCGGCACGTGGGCGATGCGCAGGCCCTGAAGCAGGCGCAGGTAGCGAGCCTGCTTGCGCTCGCGCTCGAGCGCATCCAGCCGGCTCTTGGCGAGCGCGGCGAGCTCGACGAAGCCGGCGCGCTCCTCCGCCGGCAGGCTTCCGACCGCCTGATCGAGCTCGGCGGGGTAGGGGGTGCGCGCGAGCACCCATGCCGTCAGCTCCCGAAAGCGCGGCGACGAGCCCGCCGAGATCTTGTCGATCTCGACCCGGCAGGCCTCGGCGCGCGCCCGGCTCGCCGCGAGCGAGTAGTTGCCCACCTCGCGCGCGACCGAAGGCGGGACCAGCACGTAGAGGATGCGCCAGACCAGGCCGCCGACCACCAGCCCGGCCAGCACGAACAGCAGCAATTTGCCCGTCGATAGCTGGCTGCTCAGAGCGCCGTAGCCGGCATGCGCGAGCGCGAGCACGAGCGCCAACAGGCCGAGGTACACGTGGGCCCAGAGCCAGGTCGCGAGCGTCGCGCGTCCGAGCGGCATGCGCTCCTGCAGCGAGCGCTTGCGAAACGCATAGAGGAACGCGAGCAGGCAGAAGAACAGCGAGCCCAGGCCGTAGGCGAGGCCCGTGAGCGTGTAGCCGCGCAGGATCGGCTCGAAGCCCTCGATGATCGCGAACACCGACTGATCGATCGCGACGGCCCAGGTCGTGGCGCAGCCGCCGGTGAACAGGGCGAACAGGAACCAGGGCCAGTGCCGCTCGAGGAAGCGGCGGCGTCGGTGCAGGCGCGGGACGGCGGGAGTCGGCATCGGCGAAACCCGGCTCAGGAACCCTTGGCCGGAGCGACGAGGCGCCCCGGATCCACTCGGAAATTCGCGCCCACGGGGCACGCGGTGACGCAGGCATAGTCGCCGTGTCCGGCGCACAGATCGCATTTCACGGCCACGCGCTGCACCTTCGGGTCGATGGCGTCGAGCGCCTGCTCCCGGACTGCGCCGCGCACCAGAAAATCGAACAGGCTCGGGAAGAAGCCGCGCTTCTCCCGCACCACGGCGTGCATGCTGATGTTTCCGTACGGGCAGCGCTCGGCGCACGCGCCGCAGCCGATGCAGTTGTCCTCGACGATCTGGATCTCGCCGCTCGGGCGGCGCACGATGCCGTTCACGCTGCACAGAAGGCAGGCAGGATCCGCGCAGTGCCGGCACGCGGTCGGGAACATGTAGTTTTCGACCTGCAGCCCACGGAGCTGGAGCCGGCTCGTGCCGTGGCGCCGCTCGCAGGCCTCGATGCAGTTACCGCAGCCCGTGCACAGGTTCTGGTCCACGACCAGCACCTCGCGGCCCTTCGCGATGCCCTCCTCGACCAGCACGCCGGCTTCCAGTGGCGCGCGCGCCCCGGACAGCGAGCGCTCCACGCTCGGGTTGACCGAGGCGCGCTTGCTCGGAGAGCCGTACTGGCCCGAGCCCGAGACACTGCCCGCGTAGATCCCGGAGCCGGCGCCCGGCGCGCTCAGGCGCTGGGACGAGGCCCAGTCCGGAGGAGCCGCGCCCGGCGGCGCGGTCGACCCGACCGTCGGCGGCGCGGGCGTTCCCGCGTACATCGCGACGTACGGTCCGAGCGAGTGCGGGGAGGCGAGCGGCCCCACGCCGACGTCCGTCGCGCGCGCCAGCTGCTCGGCTTCCACGCCGCTCCGCGCGAGCGCCGCGTAGGCATCGGGGTAGCGCTGATACACGCGCGCGAGGGCGCTGCTCCCGACGCGCACCACCTCGGCCCGGCCGACCGCCTGGACCGCGTAGGCCTGGGCCGGCTCGTTCATCACGAGCGCTGTCAGGCCGATCACGTCGCCTTCGCGGAAGTAGGTGAGCACGCGCTCGCCCGCGGCGTCGCGCCGCGCGGCGCGCAGGAAGCCGCTGCGCACGAGGAAGAAGTCGCGCGGCGCGTCGCCTTCCGCGAAGAGCGGCTGTCCCGCGCTCACGAGCTCGAGCCGCGCGTCGGCGAACAGCTCCGCGATCGCGGCTTCGGGCAGGGCGCCGAGGCTGCCGGGGCTCCGCGCGTGGCTCCAGAGCGCGTGGCGCGCGTAAATGACGTCGAGCGTCTCCGCGAAGCTCGGCGCCTGTTCCATCAGGCGCAGCACGGCGAGCTTCGGCGCCTCGAGCACCACGCTCGCCTCGCGCGCGACGGCTCCGTACGGCTCCGGGCAATCGCCGAGCACGCCGACCTCGCCGAAGAACGCGCCCGGCCCGAGCCCCACGAGGTAGAAGAGCTCGCCCTTCGGTCCGGTCGAGGTCTGCACGAGCGAGCCGCTCAACACGACCGCCAGGCGCTCGTAGAAGTCGCCGTCCTTGCAGAGCCCCTCGCCGCTCGCCACGAGCCGGAGCGTCGACTTCTGCACCAGGCGCCGCAGCGCCACCGGCGGTGCGCCGCGAAAGAGCTCGAGGGAGGCGAGCCCCTGCGAAAGTCCGTCGAGCGTCCACCCCGAGGGGACCGCGCGATCGGTGGTTTGAAGCAAGAGCTCGTGATTCGGGACGGCGTCTTCGACCTTGAGCTTGTTGAAGAGCACCATTTCGGCGCGGCTCAGGTCCGCCGGGCAGGCGGGGACGCACTGCTTGCATTGCGTGCAGGCGTTCAGAAATGTGATCACGTTGGGCCGCGAGATCACGGGCAGCCGCACGGCGGCGTTCAGCTCCGCGATCGTGACGCCGCGTGATTCCGCCACGGGGCAGGCGAGCATGCAGTCGTTGCAGCCGATGCAGGCCAGCGTCTGCTCGTGGACGCGCGCGGCGAGCTTCTCGGCGTACGTCTTCACGGCGTCTCCTCGAAGCGCAGCATGGTGCCGCCGCCGAGCAGGAGCGCGTCGCCGTGCGACAGCTCGACGAACTCGGCGCCGAGCGGCGACCCGCTGCGGAAGCTCGACCCGCCCGAACGGTCGCGCGCCCAGAAGCTCTGACCGTGCAGCACGATTTCGAGGTGAACCGGCGCAAGGCCGGGGATCGACAGCGTCGCCTGGGGCCCGCTGCCGACGAGCGCGCCTTCGCTGATCCCGAGCGAGCTGCCCGCGCCCGGTCCCGAATCGACCCGCAAGCGCGCGCGCGGCCGCAGCGCCGCCGCGGCGATCGTCGCGCCGCGCACCAGCGCGAGGTCGACGGTCCCCACGCGGAACCAGCCGCCCTCCGCGAGCGGCACTTCCTGGCCCGGCTGGAGCGCGCCTTGCTGCACGAACGTGCCGCGCCCGCTGCCGAGATCGGCGACGAAGAGCTGGGCTCCGGCTTTGCGCAGGCGCGCGTGTTGCGGCGCGACGCTGAGATCGCGAAGCTCGACGGCGGCGCCCGGCTGGCTACCGATGAGCAAGGCGTCGCCCCGCAGCGCGAACGACAAGCCGACGCTCTGTCCGGAGCGCACCTCGAGGCAGAGCTCGGCGACGGTGGGGGCCGCCTCGGCAGCCGCGCGCCGGAGCGACGGAGCGCGCAGGACGAGCTCGGTCGGGCCCACCTGGATGCGATCGCCGTCGGCGAGCGCGTGAGCCGCCGTGAGCAGGCGCCGGTTCACCCAGGTGCCCGTGCGACTCCCGGCGTCCCGCAGGTAGAGCGTGTCGCCGTGTCGCTCGATTTGCGCGTGCAGCGTCGCGACGGTGTCGTGATCGATCGGCACGTCCGCGTCGCGGTTGCGGCCGATGCTGAAGGTCGGACGCGTGATCGGGAAGGAGCGGCCCATGCCTTCGAGTCGCGCGTCGATCGCCTGGAGCGCGGTGGTGACGGCCGGCGCCGCTTCGGCGTGCAGGCCGATCGAGAGCACGCGCGTTCCCTCGCGCGGGCTCTTGAGGGTCGCCGGGGTGCTCGGGGGCGCGACGGCGAGCACGGCGGTTCCCGCGGCCGCCGCGGGGGTGGGCAGCGCGGTGGTCTGCACGCGCAAGAGGCTCGTCCCC
>DASXWF010000640.1:0-2642 GCA_036503835.1 Polyangiaceae bacterium
ACTTCGATTTCGACCGACGCCTGACGGCAGAGCGGCTCGCACTCGGGGCCGTTCGGCCGCGACTCCTCGTACGTGAGCGCCTGGGTTTCTTCGATGAGCTCGTCACCGCCGCGCGCGAGCGCAACGTCGACGCTGCTCGGCGTGCCGTAGAACCACGCGTTCAGGTAGTACTGATCCGGAACCGGCGTACACGACAGGCTCGAGGAGTCGTCGTCGTTGTGCTCCACGCACGTCACCTCCTGTTGAAGGTAGGCGTCGAGCCGCGGAGAGCAGTCGAGCATGTCGACGCTTCCCTGCGAGGGAAGATTGTCCGGCACGCTGAAGGCACACTCGTGCGTCACACCGTCGAAGCTCAAGGAAAGCGTGTACTCGCCCGCCTCCCACTCGCCGGTTTCGGTTCGGAGCGTCACGCTCGCCTGATCGGCGCAGCCGATATCCGTACACTGGTGTGTCTCCAAGCACGACCCCAGAAAGCCTCCGGCCAAGACGAGAAAAGCAACCCGCACCATGATGCCTTCGAGAGTAGCACCGCTTCGCGCCCGAGCAGGGCGCGACCCCGCCGTTCAGGCGACCCGCGGAATTCCGCGCCGGAGCTCGAGGACCTTGAGGATCGTCGCGAACAGCTCGGCGAGCGTCTCGTAGAATTTGCCGTCGCGCGGGCTCGCCGGCAGGACGGCGACGCCGAGCGACTCGGCGCCGCAGGTGAGCGGCATCACGAGCGCCGAGCGCGAAACCAGCTCGTCGAACGCCGGCGGCACCAGGCGCGGGGCGTCGAAGGTCACGATCTTCGGCTCGAGGGTGCGCCGATCGAAGCCGAACGCGAGCTTCAGCTTGCCCCGCGGAGCACCGGCGTCCGGAGGCAGGAGCTCGGATACGGCGCACTCGTGAATGCCGAAGGCCGGCAGGTGCTCCGCCAGCGCGGTCGAGAGCTCGATTTGCGGCCCGAACATGCGCGTGTGCAGGATGCGCGCGAGCCGCGTGAGCTGCTCGTGGATCAGATCTTCTCGAGCCAGACGGACGCGCGTCGCGAGCTCGTCGGCCAGGCGCCGCCCTTCCCCGAGCTCGCCGCCGCCGCGCGCGACGACTTCGCGCAGGAGCGGCTCGAGAGCCCGCGCGAATTTGCCCGACGCGCCCGCGAGCTCCGCTGCGAGGGCCGCCAGCACGGTGTTGCCCGAAACGGCATGCACGCCGCTCGGCGGCTCGTCCGGTGTCTCGAAGGTCTCGCTGCGGAACACGCCTTCCGTCGGGACGCAGCCGCACGATCGCCGGAGAACCAGCTCGACCGGCACGTTCAGCGCACCCGAGACCGTCTTGCCGGCGAGCTGATCGAGCAAGCGGAGCGCGCCCTTCCGTCCCAGGGCCTCGAGCGGCTGCCGCACCGTCGTGAGCGGCGGCTCGTACACGCGCGCTGGCGCGATGTCGTCGAAGCCGACCACCGCTATCTGCTCCGGCACCGAAATTCTCCGCCGCGTGAGCTCCTCGATCGCGCCCGCGGCCATGTAGTCGTTGGAGGCCACGATCGCGTCGACCTCGCTCGCGCGCACCTGGTTCAGATCGAACAGCTCCTCGATCGCCCGCACGCCGCTGCCGGCGGTGAAATCACCGCTCAACACGAGCTTGGGATCGTGGGAGAGGCCGTGCTTGTCGAGGGCTTGCAGGTACGCCGCGAGCCGGCGCTTCGCCTCGGCGTTCGAGGGGGTGCCTTGAATGAACGCGATGCGCCGGTGTTGATGCTGCTCGATCAAGTGGTCGATGAGGTGGCTCACGCCGGCCGCGTCCTCGACGACCACGGTGGGAATGCGCTCGGCGGGGCCGATGCTCGAAACCGGCAGCCCCCAGCGCTCGAGCCAGGCCTCGGTCTTGGCGACGCCGGCGTAGTGCCCGACGACGCTCGACAGGCACAGGATGCCGTCGAAGCTCGCGCGGTCGATCAGCTCGAACACACTGCAGCGCGCGTGATGCTGCGGATCGGGGTTGCCGATGCTCGATCCCGCGAACCCGACCACGCTGCCGCCCTGCTCTTCCACCGCTGCGCGCACGCCGCGCCAGATCGCCCACTCGTACTCGTTGTTCATGTACGCGGACAGGAACGCCACCCGCGGGCGCCCCGTCCCCGACCCTCCAGGCGCTCGCGGAGAGCTTCGCTCGTTCGGAGGCGAAGGCGGCGACATTCCCACTTTCTTACCGGAATCTCTCTCCGAGCGCGAGCACCGGAGTCGCAGCATCAGCGTCATCCCAAGGTAGGAGTTCGTGGGACAAGCCGCCTCGCGGCGGGACATTCTGGGCGGAGCTCCAACCGGCGGGACCGGCTACGATGCCCGCAGCGCGGGGCACGTTCCTTGCCGCGCTCCGCAGCGCATGACCACTCGACGCGATTTCGTCTTCGGCACCGCTGCCCTCACGGCGAGCGCTTGTCACCCGCAAGAACCGCCGCCGGCGGGGCCCGTGAGCCCCGCGCCCTCGGCGCCCCAAGCACGAGCACCACGCGAAAATTCCGGTATGCCGAAGCGCCGGCTGGGAAAGACTGGGGTCGAAGTCTCCGCGCTCGGGCTCGGCGGCTTCCACATGGGCGCGGCAGGCAGCGAGGAAGACGGCGTGCGCCTGGTTCGCGCCGCGATCGACGAAGGCATCACGTTCCTCGA
>DASXWF010000641.1:0-6241 GCA_036503835.1 Polyangiaceae bacterium
TCCGGCACCTTGCCGTCGAGGGTCTCGCCCTCCACGTAGCCGAGCGCGAAGCGCGTCGCGTTGTAGATCTTGTTGCAGAACTTGCGGTAGCCGTCGATGCGGCCGGGCGAGAGGGCGAGGCGCTTCGCCTGGGGCGAGTAGCTGCAGAGCGCGAAGCGGAGCGCGTCGGTACCGCACGCGGCGAAACCCTTGCCCATCTGCGCGGTGGACGGATACGCCTTCCGGAACTTCGCGAGCGCTTCCTCGAGCGGGGCGTCGGGCAGCGCCTTCTTCACCACCTGCTCGAAATCGGCCCCGTGGATCAGATCGAGCGGGTCGAGCGTGTTGCCCTTGACCTTGCTCATCTTGTCGCCGGTCTCGTCGACCACCAGGCCGTGGAGCAGCACGCGCCGGAACGGCACTTCGCCCATCAGCCGGATGCCCATCATCATCATGCGCGCGACCCAGAAGAACAGGATGTCGTAGCCGGTCTCGAGGTCCGTCGCCGGGTAGAAGCGCGAAAGCTCGAGCGTCTTCTCCGGCCAGCCCAGGGTCGAGAAGGGCCAGAGACCGCTCGAAAACCAGGTGTCGAGCACGTCGGCGTCGCGCGTGAGCTTCGTGCCCTTGCAGCGCTCGCAGTGGGTGGGGTCTTCGCGCGTGACGTTCACGTGCTGGCAGTCGCCGCAGTAGAAGGCGGGGATCTGGTGACCCTACCAGAGTTGGCGCGAGATGCACCAGTCCTGGATGTTGGTGAGCCAGTGCTCCCAGGTCTTCACCCACTCTTCGGGGACGATGCGCGTGCGTCCGCTGCGCACGGCTTCGAGCGCGGGCTCGGCGAGCGGCTGCATCTTCACGAACCACTGCGTCGAGATCATCGGCTCGACCACGGTGTTCGTGCGCTGCGAGCGCGGCAGCGTCATGGTGTGCGGCTTCGAGCCGCGCGCGAGCCCGAGCTCCGCCAGGCGCTTCTTCACGGCCTTGCGGGCGACGAAGCGATCGAGCCCGCGGAACTCGCCGCCGTTCGCGTTGAGCTTGCCGTCGAGCTCGAGGATGTTGATCTCTTCGAGGTTGTGGCGCTTGCCGGTCGCGAAATCGTTGAAATCGTGGGCCGGCGTCACCTTCACCGCGCCCGTGCCGAACTTCATGTCGACGAGCACGGGGTCGGTGATGATGGGAATCTCGCGGGCCACGAAGGGGTGGCGCAGCCGCTTGCCGTGCAAGTGCCGGTAGCGCGGGTCGTCCGGGTGCACGGCGACCGCGGTGTCGCCGAGCATGGTTTCCGGCCGGGTGGTGGCCACGACGAGCTCGCTCGCGCCCGCGCCGTCGTCGGCGTCGACCACCGGGTAGGCGAACTCGTAGAGCTCGCCCTGCACGTTTTCCTCGGTTTCGACCTCGAGATCCGAGAGCACGGTCTGCGATTCGACGTCCCAGTTGACGAGGCGCGTGGCGCGGTAGATGAGCCCCTCTTCGTAGAAGCGCACGAACGCCTCGCGCACGGCGCGCGAGAGGTCGGGATCCATCGTGAACTTCGAGCGCGGCCAGTCGGCGGAGAAGCCGAGCACGCGCATCTGCTCGAGGATGCGGCCGCCGCTCTGGTCCTTCCACTGGAAGACGCGGGCGAGGAAGGCCTCGCGTCCGAGGTCGTGGCGCGTCTTGCCTTCGCGCTTGAGCTGCCGCTCGACGACGACCTGGGTGGAGATGCCGGCGTGGTCGATGCCCGGCTGCCAGAGCGTGTTCAGGCCCCGCATGCGCGCGTGGCGGATGATGACGTCCTGGATCGTGTAGAGCGCGTGGCCCATGTGCAGCGACCCCGTGACGTTCGGAGGCGGCATCGGAATGACGTAGGTCTCGCGGCTGTCGCTCGGATCGAGCGAGGCACGAAACACTCCGTGCTCCTCCCAGAACGTGTACCAGCGGGGCTCGACGCTCGCGGGATCGTAGGCTTTCGGAAGCTCTGACATCGGGGGGCGGAGTCTAAGGGTTTGTCCCCAGTCCGGCCACCCCGGGAAAATATTTCTACTAACGACGGAGAATCCTCGCACTCGAGCAGTGCTTCACCCACATGGGTTGCTAAAAATTTCGCTCGTTTGCGCCAAAGAGACTGCTCGATTCGTTTGCTCGGTCGAATGCTTGTCGTTACTCTTGGAGCTCGGGTTTGGTCACGTTCAGGCAAGTGCAGCAGGTGACCTCGGTGCGGGTATCGACATGAGAACCAGTAGAGCTCCGCGTGTCCTCGGCAGCCTGCCGCTCGTCGTGCTCGGCTTCGGGCTCGCGAGCAGCGCGTGCGGCGACGTCGCGACGCCGCCCGGCATCTCTCCCATGCAGACTTCGGGTGCCGGCGGCGGCAGCGGCAGCACCCCGGGCAAGAACACCGGCGGCTCCGCCTCGCCCGGCGGCAACGGCGGCTCCTCCAACCCTCAGGCCGGCCGCGCAGGCAACGGCCAGAGCGGTAGCAGCAACGAAGGCGGCTCGAGCAACGCCGGGACGAGCGGCACCGCGGGCGCCGGCAGCGCGCCGCCCATCGGGGGCGAGCTTTCGGATTGCACGACACCGGCGCCGCGCCTGATCCGGCGCCTGACCGCGACTCAGTTCCGCAACACCCTGGTCGACGCCTTCGCCGACCCGAACGTGCCCGCGGCCGACGTGCTCACCGATCCGCCGAATCTCCGCTTCCGCGTCGACGCGGACAAGCCGGTGGTCCGCGATCTGGATGCGGGCCTGCTCCTCAACTACGCGGAGACGGTCGCGAACTGGGCCGTTCAGAACAAGCTCTCGGCCCTCGCGCCTTGCACGGACAGCCACGCGGGCTGCACCGGCCCGCTGATCCAGAACCTCGGGCGCAGGCTCTACCGCGAGCAGCTGTCGTCCGATCAGGTCGCGAAGTATCAGGAGTTGTTCGACGCCGAAGCGACGTTCGAGGACGGCGCGTCGATGGTGATCATGACCATGCTGCAGTCGCCCTACCTGCTCTACCGCCGCGAGCTCGGCGCGGACGCGGGCGGCGGGCGCTATCAGCTCACTCCGCAGGAGGTGGCGAGCGAGCTCGCGTACTTCTTGACCGACTCGGGGCCGGACATCGCGCTGCTCGACGCGGCCGATCAGAACAGGCTCGCGAGTCAGGCCGACATCGATCGCGAGGCCGCGCGCCTGCTCGAGACCGACGCCGCGAAGGACACGCTCACCCGTTTCTTGAACGGCTGGTTCGAGCTCGACACGCTGCCCGGCAAGGCGAAGGAACCCACGGTCTACGACCTCACGCCCGCGATGCGGGAGACCATGCTGCGCGAATCGCGCGAGTTCTTCCTGGAGGCGTTCTATTTCGGCGGCGACATGGCGGGCATCCTGGCCGCGCCGCACACGCACGTGAACGCCGAGCTCGCGACGTTCTACCAGCTGGCCGGCGCCGGCGCCGGCAGCGGCTTCCAGAAGGTCGATCTCACGGGGACGAATCGCGCGCCCGGCTTGCTCGGGCAGGCGGCGTTCCTGACCTCGCACGCGCTGCCCGAGAACTCGTCGCCCGTGCAGCGCGGCCGTTTCGTCCGCGATCGCATCCTGTGCGAGCCGATCCCCGAAATGCCGGAGGAGCTCGATACGAACCTCGACGACCCGGCGGGCTTCACGACCAATCGCGAGCGCTACCAGGCGCACTCCGACAATCCCGCTTGCTCGGGCTGCCACGTAGTGTTCGATCCGGTGGGCTTCACCTTCGAGCACTTCGACGGCTTCGGCCGCTACCGCGCTCAGGAAAATGGCGTTCCCATCGACGCGACGGGCATGATCAACGACGAGGCGGCCGGAACGGAGACGACCCTCGACGGCGTCGAGTCGCTGCTCGAGTACCTCACGACGGGCGATCGTGCTCGAGCCTGCGCCGTCCGCTACTGGTCGTACTACGCCCACGGTCGCGACAACTGGCAGGAGAAGAAGTGCAACGACGACCAGGTGCGCCGTGACGCGGAAGCGAACGGCTACACGCTCAAGAGCATTCTGATGGGCATTTTGCACGCGCCGTCCTTCACGGGCCGCGTTCAGGACCAGTGAGCCGGAGCCGCACGATGTCGCCTCTTTCCCGCAGAAACTTCGTTCGCAGCGCCGGGCTCGTCACCCTGTTCTCGCCGTTCCTCGATCTGTTGACCGCTCCCACGGCCAAGGCCGCGGGTCCGGCCTACCAGAACCTGCTCTTGTTCTTCACCCCGGGCACGTCTCCCGCTTCCTGGAAGCCGAAGGGCTCGAGCGACATGAGCGTCACCTGGAGCCCGATGACGGAGCCGCTCGCCCAGATCAAGGAGAGCGTCGTCCTCGTCGACAACCTGTCGAGCTTCGGCACCGCAGGGAGCCACGGCGCGCCCGGCGGCCTCACCGGCAAGGGATACGGCGCGCCGACGCACCACTCGGTCGAGCAGTACATCAGCGACAAGCTCACCGGGGCGCCGATCAAGAACGTGCTCCTCGGCGGCGTGAGCAGCGAGCAACAGACCAACTTTTTCCGCGGCGGTATGCCGCTCACGCCGATCTCCTCGCTGTCGGCGGCGCACCAGAGCCTCTTCGGCGGCTTCACGCCCGGCACGGGTGAGCCCGCGCCCGGTCCCGCGGTCCCCGACGACAAGCTGCGCCGCAAGAAGAGCTCGCTCGACTTCGTGACGAAGGAGCTCCGCGCGCTCTCGGCGGCGCTCGGTCCGAGCGAGCGGGTGAAGCTCGAGCTTCACGCCGATTCCATCCGCCAGCTGGAGCTCACGCTCGAGGCCGACAACGGCGACGGCCCGCCGATCGGTGAGTCCTGCGTGGTGCCCGGCGTGCCCGCGGTCGAGACCGAGGTCGTCGTGAACGCCGCGAAGCACCTGCAGCTCGCGATCCAGGCCTTCGCCTGCGGCCGCACGCGCGTCGCGGCGGTGCAGTTCGGTCACCACCAGAACACCCAGGTTTCGATCCCCGAAGTGGGTCAGCCGGGTGACTGGCACAACACGTTCATGCACTCCGACATGGCGCCGTTCCCGCGCCTGATCAAGCTCGAGCAGTGGCTGTGCGAGCAGTTCGTCGCGGCCGCGAAGAAGCTGCAAGAGACCGTGATGCCCGACGGCGAGACGCTCTTCGACAAGACGCTCATGGTCTGGGCGCGCGACATGGGCGACGGACCCGGCCACGGCGGGGACGACATGCGCTTCGTGTTCGCGGGCGGCCCGGGCAAGTACCTGAAGCTCTCGCCGAACGGCCGCTACATCGACGGCAAGGGCGCGCACCACCAGAGCGCGCTGCTCGCGACCTGCCAGGCGCTCGGCGTGGATTTCGGCACGTTCGGCGACACGCAACAGGCGCGCGGCGTGCTCGGCGGGCTGTCCGCGTAGAGCTCGCCGGCGCTCTCACTCGCGTGGGCGTGCGTATCCGGCGTCATTCCGCCTCGCAACGCGCGGCCTCGCGCGGGTAACCCGTCAGGCCGAACGTGCACATTTCGTTCTCCGTGAGGGGGCCGGGAAGCACGTACTCGGAATTGGGGTTCTCCCAAATGCAGGTCGTCTCGACCACGTCACCCGCCTCGGCCTGGAGGTCGAGCTCGTACGTGCGCTGGTGATTGAAGTCCCAGCGGGGAAGATCGACGATCGGAATCCGCTCCTCGCCCCGCCACAGCGCCGACTGGAACGCCGACCCGACCTTGTGCATGTGAGGCCAGGCCGAAAGCAGGTGCCAGGCCTCGGGCAGCCGGCAGCGCGTGCTCGAAATTTCCACGAAGTGGGGCCGGAGGGCCGGAACCTGCGCGGAAATTCCGATGCGCGCCGCGAGGTGCAGCGGCTCGGCCCGAGCGGGGCAGAGCTCGACGCGAGCTTCTCCCGCCGGGGCATCGCTCTTTCGCACCACGTGCGCCTCGATCAAGAACCGGCGCGTGGTGCTCGAGAGCTCGAGGGCGACGCCTTCCGGAAAGCGCAGATCGTCTCCCCCCGGCGACCAGACGTGGACCGCTTCGACGTCCTGCGGCATGGGATCGCACGAGAGGGGGACGCCGGTTTCGAGCTCCTGCTCCGTCGTGAGCAAGGTGGCGTGGTGAAGCACGGTGCCACCGAGTGGATCGCTCCAGAACACTGCGTCGAGGGCGGCTCCGGCAAGATCGCTCGCGTCGAACGCGAAACAGACGTACTGCTCGCGAACGGACGGCTCGGGCTCGGGGAAGAAGCGCAGAAAGGTACTGCCTTCACACCGCGATTCCGTACCTGGCTGATCGACGACGGAAGCGTCCTTCGCGGAACAACCGATCGCGAGCAGTGCGAGAGCG
>DASXWF010000642.1:0-3970 GCA_036503835.1 Polyangiaceae bacterium
TCGCAAGCGATGGTTGGCCCTGCTTCGCAGGGCGTGCCCCAATCGTTTCGCTGGGGCTTTCGCCCCAGACCCCGCGTCCGCTGCGCGTCCGCGCTAGTGCAGCGCCCACGTTGAAAATTGCCGCTATCTCGTTTGCGCTGCACTAGCCCGCAAGACCGGTCTGATGGACCGTGAATTTTTCGGGCCCGCTTCGCTCGAGGCCCGAAAAATCCACTGGTCTATGCATCGATCTGTCTTGACGGCTGTTCTCTTGTTCCATTCACCCAAGCGAGCTTGGGTGAAGTGCGCAGGCAGACCGTTGCTCGGTTCCGCAAGTCTGGCTAAGCTCGCCGCACGATGCCGGCCGGTGGTCCCCACAGCCAGGGGTCCCCAGAACGGCGCATCGAGCCTGCGGAGTTCGGCCAGCTCGCGGCGCCGTCCGCCCTGATGTCGAGCCGCTGGTCGCGGGACAACCTCGTCACGTCGCACCCGGCGCGCCTCTACGACGGAACCGTCGTCGAGCGCATCGACCAGGAGGCCCTCGAGTACCTGCTCCAGGACTTCGTGGCTCGGCGCGGCCCGATGCGCGTCCGCGCGGGGCGAATGGGCGTTTTCAGCTGGGATTTGGTGTGCGAAGGCGAGGCGGGAGCGTTCGCGCTGCAGATTCCGGTGGCGATCGACGAGCCCGGGCGGCGCGCGCGAGCCAAGCGGGACGTGCCGGGGCTCAACGTCGAAAACGCCCGCTACTTCCGGGATCGCGGCCTGACGCGCTTCGTCGTCGAGCCGAAGGACCTGTTGGCGCTCGCCGGCGGCGTTCCGGCGGCTCTGTTCGAGGCGCTCCCGGAGCATCATCCGCTCACGTTCGGCTGCGGATCTCTCGAGCTCAAGCTCGCCGACGGCTGGCTGGCGTTCGGCCCGGGCGCGACCGCCGAGCTCCTCGCCGAGATGATCGCCGCGCTCGTCTACCACTACGAGCCGGAGCTCGACGGCGGCACGGCGGTGACCGACGTGTTCGTGAACGACGGCGACTTCGCGGCGAGGCGGCTGCCGCACGGCGCCTTCGAGCTGCGGCTCACCGCGGTCCGCCGGCGCGAGCCGGGCATCGGCCCGAACCTCCACCTCCTCTACCTGATTCAGTTGATGGCGTACGAGGACTTCAGCGTGGACAGCGCGCTCACCGGGCTGCCGCTGTCGATCTCGAACCCGTCCGTCGCTTTCGAGGGTGTCGTCCGCGGCCTCCGCTACCGGTTTCGCGATCTCGGACGGGACGAGGCGCTCGGCGTCGACCAGGCACGCGCGTGGATCCACGATTTCGGCCGTTCCCGCGAGGGCCGCGGGTACCGGCCGTGGGTCGAGCGCTTCCTGGCCGGCGCGCTGCCGCTCTCGTTCGGCGGGGACCTGCGCGAGCGCTGGTGGCGGCTCTTTCCCGTGAACCGAAAGCAGAGCCTGCTCGAGTTGCGCAGCCGCCAAGCTCCCGACTCGCCTGCGGCGCACTCGGCGCGCGCGCTGAAGACATTCCTGGAGCGACTCTCGCGCGAAATCGGCCGCTGCGAAGGTGAGCCGAACACGTCGTTCGTCAACGACCTCGGACGCGAGGACCTGCTCACCCTCCTGGCCCAGGCGAACGTCGAGCCTCACGCCCGTGAGGCCGTGGCCGGCGAGTTTTTCGCCCACTGGCCCTACCGAAATCTCGACCAGCTCGTAGCCCGCGTGCCCGGCGCGCGCGGGCTACGCCGGCTGAAAGGGCAACTGGTCTTCGGTCGGTTCGTGCCGGCTCAAGAGCACGGAACACTCAAAGCTCTCGGAGCTCCGCCGAAGGATGCGCCCGCTCGACCGTTTGCCAATCCCGAGTTCTTCGACGCCTTGCCGCTGCCTGCCGCGCTCGCCGCGCAAGCGGCCGCCACGTTCCCCTCGTTCGAAGCGTACATGGACGCCGCCTTGCACGACGAGCGCTGGGGCTATTACGCCCATCACGTCGTGATCGGCGGCGCGGGGCACTTCATCACCCATCCGGAAGAGCTGTCGCCCGACTACGGCGCCTGGCTTTCCACCTGGGCCTTCAAGGCCTGGCAGGAGATGATCGATCGGGGGGAGCTCTCCGAAACGGACGCGTTCCCCGTGATCGAGTTCGGGGCCGGCAACGGGCGTCTGGCCCGTGACTTCCTCGACGCCGTGGCTCGGGCTGCGGCGCGGGCGACGGGCGGGGAAGCCGAACGGCGGCGCTCGTTCGCCTCCCGCGTCGAGTACCGCATTTACGAGATGTCCGCGTCGCTGCGCGAGAAGCAGCGCGCGCTCCTGGGCGAGCAGGCAGTCATCCTCGAGGGTGATGCGCGGCGGCCGCAAGCGTCCCTCTCGCGGGATTTTCCCGACGGGCTGAAAGGTTTCGTGGTCACGAACGAAGTCCCCGACGCGTTCGGCGTTCACAAGGTCGCCCTCAGCGCGGGAGGGCACGCCTTCGCGGCGCTGGTCGTGCCGCGCGTCGAGCCCGAGCTCCGGGCCGCGCTGTCCGGCGATCTCGCGCTCCGCGTCGATGCGGTGAACGAGGCCGTGCGCCGCACCTTCGGGTTCTCGGGTCACTCGAGCGATCGATACCTCGACGGACCGACCTTCACCGAGCTGATGACGCGCCTCGCCGAGCTCGGCCCCGAACGGCGCGAGGCGCTGCTGTCCGCGCTCTGGTTCGAGGAAGCGTACGTGCCCGCTTCGGTGGTTCCCGACCTCGCGACGCATCTACGGGAAAACGCCGCCGAATATGCGCTTGCGCTCGCCGCCGAGGACTCGGGCGTCGTCACTTACGTGAACGTTCACGCGAACGGGTTCATCCGAGAATTGGGGCTCTCGCTGGTCGCCGGGTTCGTCGTCACCATCGA
Organism: Polyangiaceae bacterium; assembly: GCA_036503835.1. GTDB lineage: Bacteria > Myxococcota_A > Polyangia > Polyangiales > Polyangiaceae > PMG-095. The sequence goes on from DASXWF010000642.1 coordinate 2,850, forward strand.
CTACGGTGACACCACGCTGGCGCTGGTGCAGGGAGCACGGCGCGGTGATTTTCCGTTCCGGGTCTACGGGGAATGGCAGGAGTACTTGCCTCGCCCGAACGATCCGTATGCGGCGCCCGGAACCCAGGACCTCACGACCGACGTGAACTTCACCGACCTCGCACGCGCCGGGCAAGCCGCCGGGTTGAAGCTCGTCCACTTCGGTCCGGAGCGCGACGTCGCCGGCGATGCCTTGCCCGAGTTACTCGACGCGGGAGGCAGCGAGGCGCTCACCAAGCTCATCGGTAACCAGGGCTTCAAGGTCCTGGTTCTGGGAACGCGACCGAGCGACGCGTTCTCCTCCACCTTGATGACGCCGCTGCCGCTCTGCGGTCGCGAGCAAGACATTCCGAAATCACGGCGAGCCCGGATTTCAGCAATCGAGAAGGTTCTTTCCGCGACGTAGCGAAACACGCTTTCCCTGAGCGAAACGGCCGCACCGAGACCGTGCAGCTGAAAAATTCTAGGCGGAGGTGCCAAAAACGTCCCCTCCCCCTGAGGCCCCCAATATTTCCGGGTGGGTGCCGGGCATGTACCGGCTGACGCAAGAGCGTGATCCAAAACAGCTATTCGAGGGCGGTTTCAAAACACCGTCCCTGCTGTGAGGGTTAGCGCTTCTGCTCGAAATTCCAAAGCACCTGCGAGGTCAGTGCGATGTACATCCGGAGGAGCGCAGTTTACGCGGTAGCCGCCCTGGCATTCGGTTGCTCGGGAGAGGTCGGCAACCAGCCCGGTGGGCCCGATGGTCTCGGGAACTCGGGCACGGGCGCGAGCCCGAACGCCGGCAGCGGTGGAAGCAGCACCCAAACCGGTGGTGCCGGTGGCACCAAGGCCGGCGGCACGGGTGGCTCTTCGACCGCAGGGACCGGGACCGCCGGTACGGGAGTCGGAGGCACCGGCATCGACGGTCCGCCCGTGAACTGCGCGCCGGACGTGCCGGCCACCTCGCAGATCCCGCGACTCACGAACCAGCAGTACGACCGCACGGTTCGCGATCTGCTCGGGCTCACGACCCTCACCGCGGCCGACGGCGTCACTCCCTCGACCCGCCTCGCCACCGATCAGTCGGGCGCCATGTCGGC
>DASXWF010000643.1:0-9387 GCA_036503835.1 Polyangiaceae bacterium
GATTCGGAGCTCCCGGAAGTGCGAGCTCCGCGAGCTTCTGCGTCGCGTCCGCCGAGAACCACTCCACGGTTCCCACCGGCGATCCGAGCAGCAAGGAGCCGCCACCCACGAGGATTCGCCCGTCGGTGAGGCGCGTGACGACCGGCTCGAGACGTCCGACCGTGAGCGACGCGAGTCCCTGTGTTTTCGATGTCGAGCTTTCCGGGTAGATGGCCTCGAACTGCCGTACGAGGCCGGTCTGCGCGTACCCGCCGATGAGCACCGTCGCACCGTCGGCAAGCGTGAGCGCCCCGTGCCGCGTGCGATCCCAGGTCAGCGTGACCGCCTCACCTTCGCCGGTCCCGGGCGAGTACGGATACGCGTTCGGCAGGCGCTCACGGTCTTCGACGCCTTCGCCGCCCGAAGGGTTTTCGCCGCCCGCGATCAGAAAACCGCCCGCGAAGGGCGTGACCGTCGCGTACGCGCGATCGTCGTGCAATGGCAGTTCGACGCTCGCCGTGTTGGTGTGGAAGAGCAGCGCGTTCGGATCATTGTCCGTGGCGTCTTCGCCCAAGACGAGCACCGCTTCGATCTCCGGTGAAAACCCGAGCGCTGGTCCGGCGGCGGTTCCCGGATAGCCGGCGCTCGCCTGGAGCACGCACGCATGGTCCGGCCAGAGCAACACGTCGATGCCCTGCGGAGTCCGAAGCCCGGTGTAGCCAAAGTAACCACCTCTGTCCGGGGTCGAAAGAACGGCGGCGACGCCGCGTGTTTCCGGCGAGAATCCGAGCGGCTCGTTCGTGGCGTTGAGCTTCACGATCTTCGAGTCTGCGGCGCCTGGCCGGAAGGGGCCGAGCGCGGCGAGCTCGAGCGAGAGCGCCGTGCCGGAGTCACGCGAAATCCGGCAATCGGCGGTCGCGAACTCGTGGCTCCGTACCGGCACTTCCGTAACGACCGGATCCAGGGGCCCGCAGCTGAAGAGCCCGAGCGTGAGGAGCAGCGCGGCCGAGAGTGCGCTACCCTCTTCGTTCGGGATGTTCCCGCAAATCTTCGGGAAGTACGTACTCGAGCGCGAGATCGCGGCGGGGGGCATGGCGCGCGTCTTCCTCGCCACTCTACGCGGCGCGGTCGGCTTCGAGAAGCGCCTCGTCGTCAAGCAGATCCGTTCGGAGCTCGCGGTCGACGAGGCGTTCGTGCGGCGCTTCGTCGAGGAAGCGAAGACGGCGGTGGAGCTCAGCCACCCGAACATCGTGCCCGTCTACGAGCTCGGCGTCGAGCAGGGCGTCTACTACATCGCGATGGAGCACTGTCCGGGCGTCACGCTCGCGGACGTGCTCGCTTACACGGGCACGCTCGCGCCCGACGAAGGCGCATACGTCGGCGCGGAGGTGTGCCGGGCTCTCGACTACGCGCACCGCCGCGCGGGCATCGTGCACCGCGACGTGACGCCGCGGAACGTGCTGGTCGACGACGAAGGCGGCGTGCGCCTGATCGATTTCGGCATCGCGGCGCCGGTCGAGCCGACGAGCGGTCGCGCGCGCGAAGTGTTCGGCTCGCCCGGGCACATGCCGCCGGAGCAGATCCGCGGCGAGGCGCTCGGACCGAACGCGGACGTGTTCGCGGTCGGGGCGCTGCTCATCGAGGCCTGGACGGGAGAGCCGCCGTTTCGCCGCGCGACGGCGGAGGCGAGCTTCAGGGCGCTGCGCACCGAGCCGCCGCCGCTCGATTCCAGCGTCCCCGAGCTGTCGCCGCTCGCCGAGCTCGTGAAGCGGAGCGTCGCCCTCGACGCCAAGGAGCGCCCTGCGGACGCCGAGCAATTCGCGCGCGGCCTGCGCGATTTTCTGCGCGGCGCCGACAGCGTCGAGGTGGGCCGCCGGCTCGGCGCGCGCGTGCTCGACGTGCGCGAGCGGCTGCATCCGAGCTCTCCGGTGAGCTCGGCCGCGCCGGCGAACACGTCGCCTGATTCGACGCCGCCGCTCGTCACGCCGGCGGCCGGCGCTCCCGTCACGCGCACGTTCGCCGCGCGCAACGAGATGGTCGAGTGGACGCGCAAGCTCAGCAGCGCGCCGCCGCCACCCGGATTCGATACGCGAAGGCTCTCGTCGCCGCCGACGACCCATCCGCAGCCGGAGGTCACGGGCTCGTCCGGCTTTCGCTGGGCGCTCGCCGCGGGTGCGCTCCTGCTCGCGGTCTCGCTCGGCGTCGCCTTCTCCAGGCCGTCCGGAGAAGCTGCCGCGGGCCCGCCACCCGCGCCCAAACCGGCAGTGCCCGCGGCGCCGCCCGAACGGATTCAGGCTGCAACGACGGCCGCCACCGCAGAGCTGCCGCCGCCGCCCGTCGCTCCGAGCGCCGCGAAGCCGGCCGCTCGCGCCGTGCCCTCCGCGGCACCGCCCGCCTCCTCTCCTTCGCCCGCGCGTTCCGCCCCTCGCGAGCCGCTCGCGCAGGCCGCCGCCGCACCCGCTCCAGCGAGCGTTGAAGCCGCCGACGCCGCGCTGCGGCTCACCGCGGATCCCAGCGCGATCGTGAGCGTCGAGGGCGGCGAGTTCTCGCACACGGGTGCCACCCCCGTGCGCGCCTTGCCCGTGCGTGCCGGCAGCTACCGCGTCACATTTCGCAGCGAAACCTACGGCTCGCCCGTCACGACCCAGGTGACGCTCGCGCCCGGCGCGCGCCGCAGCGTCCACGCCGACTTCCGCGCCGCCGTGCCGACGGTGATGGTGCGCTGATCACTCACACGAGTCGTGCCGGCGCCAGCACGCCCGTCTGTCGCAGCGCCTCGTACAGTACGATCGCGACCGCATTCGCGAGGTTGTGCGAGCGCACGGGTCCGAGCAGCGGAATGCCCAGCGTCTGGTCGCCGCGCTCCGCGAGCAGCTCGCGCGGCAGCCCCACGCTCTCCTTGCCGAAGACGAACACGTCGCCGGGCTCGAACCGCACGTCGAGGTAGCTCCGGGTCGTGTGCCCCGTGAACAGAAAACTCCGGAGCGGTCGCTCCCGGCCGGCGGCGATGTTCGCTTCGGCCGCCGTAAGGTCGGGATGCTGCCGGACGTCCACGAGGTGCCAGTAGTCGAGCCCGGCGCGCCGCACCGCGTGCTCGTCCACGCGAAATCCAAGCTTGCCGACCAGGTGGAGGGGCGACCCCGTCGCTGCGCAGAGCCGCGCGACGTTGCCCGTGTTCGGCGGAATTTCCGGCTCGACCAGCACCACGTGAAAGGGGTCGCGGGGTGGTTCCGCGCGGAGGCGCGCCGGAGTTTCGGAGTCGTGGCTCACCGGCCCGAGCTTGACGCGAAGCCGAGCCGGGAGCACCGCGAACGCGCGCGGCGCGGGCGGGCGGCCGAGAGCCCTCGGCCCACGACCCGGTCGCTTTTCCGCCCGGTTCCCGCGCTTGACGCGGCTCCCGGCCGGCAAGTAGCCTCGCCGGTCGGTGCCCGTGCCACGCACGCCGAAAGCCCGTTTCGCTGTCGCGCTCAGTGTTGGGCTTTCCGTGCTCGGGGCCACGGGGCTCGCGGGCGCGGAGCCGCTCGATCCGGCGCTCGAACGCCTCGTCGTTGACCCTGCCTGTCACAACGGTGGTCCGAACCCGGATCCGACGAAACCGTTCGGCGCCTACACGCCCACGGGCGGTCCCGCGAATCGCCCGACGGCGTGCGAGCCGGACAACGGCGCGTTCGCGAGGCTCGTCAACCAGTACGGCTTCGCCCTCGCGCCGGCGGCCATGCACTCCGCGCGCACCACCGGCTTCGGCGGCTTTCACCTATCGATGGAAGCGGTCTACACCACCATCGACGGTGACGCGCGCTACTGGGAGGACGGCACTCAGGGGACGCGCGATCCCAACACCAATCAGCCGTCGGTGAAGAACACCGATCCGCCGGGGCTGCTCCAGGTCTACTCGCTGAAGTTCCGCAAGGGTTTCGGCTTCGGTCTCGAGCTCATGGGCACCGTCGGCTTCATGCCGCAGACGAGCATCGTGACCGGCGGCGCCGACGTACGGATTTCGCTCTTCGAGGGCTTCCGGACGGGCATTCCCGGCTACCTTCCCGATCTCGCCGTCGGCGGCGGCGTTCGCACCATCACGGGCGTTTCGCAGTTCCAGCTCACGACCATGGGCCTCGACGGGCAGCTCTCCAAGCCCATCGCCATCGCCGATTCGTCGGTGATCACGCCCTGGGTCGGCTACCAGTACCTGTTCATCTGGGGCGATTCGGGTCTCATCGATCTCACTCCGGCGACGGACGCGATCCAGTCCTGCAACTACTCGGGTCCGGCGGTTCCCGGAAATCCGGACTCCGGCAAGACGAACGGCGCCGGCGGCGACCACGTGTACGACGGCGGCCCGGTGTGCGAAGGCGGCCAGCCTTTCGATTTCAACAACAACACCGTGTTCGATCCAGTGCGCCTGCGCCGCCATCGCCTGATGTTCGGCGTGAACTATCGTTACGAGATGGTGATGGTCGGCGCCGAGTTCATCACGGACCTCATGGCACCCGAGAAGGCCCAGGTCGACGACGAGTCGAAGGAGTACCTCGCGGGCGAAGACTCGCAGTTCTCCTTCGTGCTCGAGCTCGGCGCGATGTTCTGAGACGACCTGCCGATCTTGGCAGGAGCAGATCACGATCGGCGTAAGCGGGAACGAGCCAACGCCGGATACCGGCGAGGCCGGCGGACTGCCGTCCGGCGGCTTGCCAGGGTCGCAGGGCAGCTCGACCGTCCGCCCAGCGAAGCCGACACCCGCCGAAATCCAGCAGCTCCGGGAGGAGTTCGGCGCAAACAAACTGAAACAAAACCAGGTGCTAGAGGCTCAGCACGATGTGGCTCGTTCGCGTCGCTCTCCAGCGCCCGTACACCTTCGTCGTCACGTCGCTGCTGATCCTGATCCTCGGCGTGCTCTCGATCGTGAAGATGCCGACGGACATCTTCCCGAACGTCGATATCCCGGTCATTTCGGTGGTTTGGAACTACCAGGGCCTGCCGCCCGAGGAGATGGAGAAGCGCGTCGTCAGTAACTTCGAGCGCTTCCTCACGACGACCGTCAACGATATCGAGCATGTCGAGAGCCAGACGCTCACGGGCGTCGCCGTCATCAAGGTGTTCTTCCAGCCGGGCGCCAAGATCGAGGAGGCGATCGCGCAGGTGACGGCCGTGGCGCAGGCCGCCGTCCGGCAGATGCCGCCGGGAGCGACGCCGCCGCTCATCATCCGTTACAGCGCGTCGAACGTTCCCATCGTGCAGCTCGCGCTCGGCAGCGACACGTTGAGCGAGCAGCAGCTCTTCGATCTCGGCGTGAATTTCGTGCGCGCCGACATCGTGACCGTGCCCGGCGCGCAGGTGCCGTGGCCGTACGGCGGCCGGCAGCGCCAGATCATGGTCGACATCGACCCGAAGCGCCTCTACGCCTGGGGCCTCTCGGCGCGGGACGTGAGCGCGGCGCTCGGACTCGGCAACGTGATCGTGCCGTCCGGAACCGCGAAGATGGGCGCTTCCGAGTTCCCGATCGTGCTCAACGGCAGCCCGGAGCTGCTCGAGGAGATCGGCACCATTCCGGTGAAGACCGTGCGCGGCACGACCGTCTACATCCGCGACGTGGCGCACGTGCGCGACGGCAACTCGCCGCAGACCAGCATGGTCCACGTCGGCGGGCGGCGCTCGGTGCTGATGAGCATCATGAAGCTCGGCAGCGCGAGCACGCTGGACGTCGTGAATCGCATCCGCGAGATCTTGCCGCAGACGATGGCGAAGCTCCCGCAGGAGCTGAAGGCGTCGCTGCTCTTCGACCAGGCCGTGTTCGTGCGCGCGGCGGTGGACGGCGTCGCCAAGGAAGCGGTGCTGGCCGCCGGGCTGACCGCGCTGATGATCTTCCTGTTTTTGGGCAGTTTCCGCAGCACGCTGATCGTCATCGTCTCGATCCCGCTCTCGATCCTGACCTCGCTGATCGTGCTGAATGCGCTCGGTCACACCCTGAACGTGATGACGCTCGGCGGGCTCTCGCTCGCCGTCGGCATCCTGGTCGATGACGCCACCGTCGCGCTGGAGAACATCCACCGCAACATGGCGCAGAAGAAGTCGTTCGTGCAGGCCATCATCGACGGCTCGCAGGAAGTCGCGGTGCCGGCGTTCGTGTCGACGCTCTGCATCTGCATCGTGTTCGTGCCGGTGCTCTTCATCACGGGCGCGGCCAAGTACCTCTTCACGCCCATGGCGCTCGCGGTCGTGTTCGCGATGCTGACCTCGTACGTCCTCTCGCGAACGCTCGTGCCGACGATGGTGCACTACCTCCTGCGCGGTGAGGCGGAGCGTCACGCGAGCGGCGGACACGCGGCGGCGCCCGGCCGGATGGCGCGTTTTTTCGCGGCGTTCGATCGCGCGTTCTCGCGCTTCCGCGACGCCTACGGGGGCCTGCTCGCGCTCGCCCTCCACCACAAAAAGACGGTCATTGTCGGCTTCAGCGGCTTCGTCGCCCTGTCGCTCGCGCTGTTCTCGCTGGTGGGCCGCGACTTCTTTCCGAGCGTGGACGCCGGGCTGATCAAGCTGCACGTGCGCGGCGTGCCCGGCACGCGCATCGAGGAGACCGAGCGGCGCTTCGTCCAGATTACCGACACGATCCGCCAGGTGATCCCGCAGCAGCAGATCGAGACGTTGATCGACAACATCGGCGTGCCCTACAGCGGCATCAACCTCTCGCTCAGCGAGGGCGCGCTGATCTCGTCGGCCGACGGGCAGATCCTGATCGCGCTCAAGGACGGCCATCCGCCGACCGCCGACTACGTCTCCGCCCTGCGCAGGAAGCTCGCGACCGAGTATCCGGACACGACCTTCTTCTTCCTCGCCCCCGACATTTCGAATCAGGTCCTGAACTTCGGGCTGCCGGCGCCGCTCGACTTGCAGATCGTGAGCGCGCCGGGCCGTGAGGACGACGCGTACCGGCTCGCGCTGCGCCTGAAGCAGCGCGTGGCCGCGATTCCGGGGGTGGTCGACGCGCGGCTCGCGCAGGTGCCGCGCGTGCCGTCCCTGCGCGTCAACGTGGATCGCACGATGGCCAGCCAGTTCGGGCTGAGCGAGCGCGACGTCGCGAGCGATCTCCTGGTGTCGCTCTCCTCGAGCGGACAGGTTTCGCCCAGCTTCTGGCTCGATCCGAAGCGCGGCGTCCAGTACCTGATCGCCGTGCAGACGCCCCAGTACCGCATCGACTCGCTCGACGCATTGCGCTCGACGCCGATCGCGACCGGGCGCGAGGGCGGCCCGCAATTTCTCTCGAACCTGGCGGAGATCACGCGCACCACCGGGCCCGCCAACATCACGCACTACAACGTGGCGCGCACCTACGACGTGCACGCGAACGTCGCCGGCACGGACCTCGCGAGCGTCGCGGCCGAGCTGCGCGCCCTGGTGGACGAGGTGAAGCCGACGCTGGCGCGCGGCCTCTCGCTGAACATCAAGGGTCAAATCGAGAGCATGGAGTCGTCGTTCCGCGCGCTCGGCTTCGGGCTGATTTTCGCGATCGTGCTCGTGTACCTGCTGATGGTCGTGAATTTTCAGTCCTGGCTCGACCCGTTCGTGATCCTGATGGCGCTGCCGGGGGCGCTCGCGGGCATCGCCTGGATGCTGTTCGTTTCGCGCACGACCTTCAGCGTGCCGGCGCAGATGGGCACGATCATGTGCGTCGGAGTCGCCACCGCCAACAGCATCCTCGTCGTCACCTTCGCGAACGATCAGCGCCGGGCGGGTATGAACGCGATCGACGCGGCGCTCGCCGCCGGCATGACGCGCCTGCGCCCGGTGCTGATGACGGCGCTCGCCATGATGATCGGCATGCTGCCGATGTCGCTCGGCCTGGGCGAGGGCGGCGAGCAAAACGCCCCGCTCGGTCGCGCGGTGATCGGCGGTCTCGCCTGCGCGACGGCCACCACGCTGTTCTTCGTGCCGGTGATGTACGCCGTCCTTCGCAAGAAACCCCCGGCTCCGCCGCTCGTACTTCCGGATACCCACGCGTGACCCACGTCGACCGAGAGAACCCGCACCCAGCGCCGGCCGGCGACCTCGGCTTCGACTTGCCGCGGCCTGCCCGGGTTTCGGCCGCTGGGCTGGTGGGCGCGGGGCTCATCGCCGCGGTGCTGCTCGGGGGTGCGTTCGCGGCCTCGTACCTGCCGCGGCGAGCGGCGTCGCAGGCCCTGGAGCAAGCAGCGGAGGCGACGCGCACGGCGCTTCCCACGCTGGCGTTCGTGAGCCCGCGGCTGATTTCGAACGAGCGCGCGCTGCGCTTGCCGGGCAGCGTCCAGCCGCTCGAGGAAGCCGTGATCTACCCGCGCGCCAACGGCTACGTGAGTCGCTGGTTCGCGGACCTCGGGGCCAAGGTGAAGGAGGGCGCGCTGCTCGCCGAGATCGACACGCCCGAGCTCGATCAGGAGCTCAGCCAGGCGCGCGCGGCGCACGCCAAAGCCGTCGCCGTGCAGGTCCAGGCCGACGCGACGCGCGAGCTCGCGAAGAACCGCTTCGACCGCGCGGAGAAGCTCGTGGACGCGGGGATCGCCGCGGTGCAGGATCTCGAGCAGGCGCAGGCGCAAGCGGCGGTCGGCGACGCGGACGTGAACGTGGCGCGCGCGAACGTCGCGGCCGAGAGCGCGAACATCCGCAAAATCAGCGATCTTCGCGAGTTCGCGAAGGTGGTCGCGCCGTTCTCCGGCACGATCACGGCCCGCAACGTCGAGCGCGGCAGCCTCGTCACCGCTGGGAACGCGACGCCGCTCTTCCGGCTTGCGGCGACGGACACCGTCCGGGTCTTCGTGCAGGTGCCGCAGGACATCGCGCCGAGCGTCAGCGTCGGCGCGGCCGCCGTCGTAACGGTGCGTGAGTTTCCGGAGCGCAAGTTCGAAGGTCACGTCGCGCACACGTCCGGAGCGCTCGACTCCGCGACGCGCACGCTCACGACCGAGGTCCGCATCGACAACGCCGACGGCCAGCTGCTGTCCGGCATGTACGCCGAGGTGAACCTCACGCTGCCGTCGCCGCGCAAAGTCTACGAGCTCCCGTCCACGGCGCTCGCGACCGACGCGCGCGGCGTGCGCGTCGCCGTCATCGGTGCGGAGAATCGCGTGCACTTCGTCCCGGTCGTGATCGAGCGCGACCTCGGCGCGACGGTCCTGATCGCGAGCGGCCTCGCCGGCAGCGAACGCATCGCCCAGATCGCGAGCGCCGACCTCGAGGAAAACCAGCGGGTCAACGTCGTCCCGGCCAAGCTCCCGCCCGCGGCTTCCGGGAGCTCCGCACCGCCGGCAGCTCCGCCGAGCAGCTCGGCGCGGTGAATCGCGGCCTGTTTCGGCTGCCCCTTGACAGCGGCGCGTTACGTAGCAAATAAAGTTACGTGAGACGAGACAGTCGGCTCTCCGTGGCGTTGCACGCGCTCCTCCACCT
>DASXWF010000644.1:0-2799 GCA_036503835.1 Polyangiaceae bacterium
GGGGCGTGACGTCTGGGTGCGTCAGGGACGCTATCGCGCGAAGGCGCCCGTGACGCCCGTCCTCGTGCTGCGCGACGGGATCGAAGTGTACGGCGGGTTCGCGGGCGGCGAGACCTACCGCGCTGCGCGCGACGTGCTGTCGCGCGCGACGGTGCTCGACGGCGACTTCGAGGGCGACGACGCGGACGTGCCCGCCGTGGACGCGAACTTTCCCGAAGGCAATCCGGCGGCCCGGCGCGCCGACAACAGCGATCACGTCGTGTACGGTGCCGAGGGCGCGCGCCTCGACGGATTTCGGATCGAACACGGTCACGCTGGCTCGGGCACGTTCGAAGGCGGCGGCGGGCTCCTCGCGCTCTCGCCCAACCTGACGCTTTCGCACGTCGATTTCGTCGAAAACTCGAGCACCGGCTTGGGCGGCGCGATCCTCTGCGCCGAGTACTGCGATCTCACCGTCGAAGCGGCGCGCTTCAGCGCGAACCGCGCGGCGAACGGCGGCGGCCTCCTTGCGTGGCCGAAATCGTCGCTCGGTCCGCGCTTCGTCGACCTCACGAACGTCGAGTTCTCGGACAACTGGGCGCTGGAGGCCGGTGGCGGCCTCTACCTGCGCAACAACGACCCGACCGCCATCCGAGGTCTTACCTGCCTTCGGAACGAGGTCGACGTTTACTTCGGCGGCTGCTTGTACAGCCAGGACACGCGCGTCAGCGTCGACGACAGCGAGATTGCCCACAACCGTGCGGTGCGCGGTGCGGGAGCCTACGGCTGGCGCAGCACGCTCTCGCTCACGAATTCGGAGATCAACGACAACGTCGCATCGTATCTCGGCGGAGGGTTCGTGAGCGAGGGGAGCGACGCCAGGATCGTCGGCTGCCGATTCGTGAACGACCGGGCGACGTACGGCGGTGCGATTGCGCTCCACGCCACGACGCGGTTCGAGCTCGAGCACTCGGAGATTGTGGACAATGTCGCCGAGATTGGGGCGGGGCTCTACTCGGACCTTTCCGGCGTGCGGCTTTACGGTGTGAGGATGAGCGGCGGTCAGGCCCGAGACGGCGGCGCCATGGCCATTTTCTCCAGTTCGATGACGGTAAGCAACGGCTCGTTCGTCGCCAACACGGCGGAGGAAATGGGTGGCGCCGTGTACCTCACGGGAGCGACGCTCGAGTTTCGGAGCGGCGCGTTCCTGCGGAATCACGCCAGGTTCGGAGGCGGCATCTTTGCCCATCCCAACGTGGGCTACGAGGTCGTGGACGTCGTTCTCGCCGGCAACACCGCCGAGTGGTCCGGCGCCGGGATCTACCAGGCGGCGAGCGTCGACGGCACGCTGAGCCGCGCGCTGTTCGCCGGGAACAACGCCAACCACGGCATCGGGCTCATGATGTTGGGCCCCGGTACGCTCCGAAGCGAGCGCGTCGCTTTCGTTGCGAACCGAGGCATGAACGGAGGCGGTCTGCGGGTGGATGCCCAGAACGAGCCCGGGTGCGACGTGTCGCTGCGCGACGCTACCTTCGCGCGCAATGACGCGAACGAAGCGGGCGCGGGTTTCGCCGCCGTGAATTCGGCCGCCGTGACGCTCGCCAACGCCACCTTCTCGGAAAACGTTACGTTCGGCCGCGGCGGCGCCATCGAGACCCAGGACGCCGATCTGCTCGCGATCAACGTCGCGTTCTGGGCGAACCGTGCGCGCAGCGGTGCGGCGGTCGCAAACCGGACGGCTCGGGGAACCCGCCTCGTCCAGGCGAGCTTCCTGGACAACGACGCGCACGAGGGGGTCGTCTACAACGAGGGCTCGTCCAGCTCGGAGCTCCGAAACTCGGTGTTCTTCGCGGCCAGAGCTGCTCAGTCGGAGCTCGTCGATCTCGGAGCGCCGTCGGTCGCAGAATTCGTCGCCGCTCGGCACCTGCTTCCCGGCACCGGCAACGCCGTGCTTGCGGCCGATCCCTTCGAGCTCGCGCCAGGGGCGCGCCTATTCTTGAATCAGGCGCTGGCTGCTCCGCCCAGCGCGCTCGACGCCGGCTCGACCGCCGTCGCCGAGGATCCCGAATCCGGGTTCACCGCCCTCGCCGAGACGCCCTGGACCGAGCTCACGACGGCGGCCGATGGTCGCTTCGACACGGGTACGGTCGATCTCGGCCGCCACTACGAGCCCGCGGCCGCGACCATCCTGAGCTTCGAAGCGCGTTCGACTTCGTTCGCGTGGAGCACGGCCAGCGTCGACTCGTGCTTCCTGTTCAACGTGGCCGAGGAGAGCATCGCGAGCCTCGCGCCGAACGAGCTCGCGAGCGGCACCCGCTGGCACACGAGCTCGAGCGCGACGGAATTCGCGCTGATCTGCTTCGGTCCGGTCGGAGAACCCACGGTCGCGTTCGCGACGGTGCCGTAGCGAACGCTTCGGGCCGGAGCGAAATGCCACGCCGTACGATGCCCCGCGATGGAGTGCATGAATGGTGCTCGACGCCGGCGCGGAGCGGTCCCACGAATCCCTTCACGAGGAGACGACGAACATGCAGCCCAAGAACGTGATCTGTCTGTGGTTCGACAAGGACGCGGAGCAGGCCGCGCGCTTCTACGCGAGCGTCTTTCCGGACAGCAAGGTGACCGCCGTTCACAAGGCACCCGGTGACTTTCCCGGCGGGAAGGAGGGCAGCGTGCTCACGGTGGATTTCACGGTCTGCGGCGTTCCCTGCCTCGGCCTCAACGGCGGTCCCGAGTTCAAGCACAGCGAGGCCTTCTCCTTCCAGATCGCCACCGACAATCAGGAGGAGACGGACCGCTATTGGAATGCGATCGTGAACA
>DASXWF010000645.1:0-3259 GCA_036503835.1 Polyangiaceae bacterium
CCACGAAGTACGGGCTACCTCCCCTGGTCCAAACTTGAGTCTCGAGCTCGCCGCCCCAGACGATGGTTCCGATCCCCAAGTCGTCGTCCGCGCTCGCCTCGCCGCTCCAACCCATCGGGACGAAGAGTGCGAGGCATGCTAACGAGACGTGAGCGAAGCGCGAGTGACCGTGGCTGTGCAGAGTTCCCATCCCAATCGTCTTCGGGCGCGTACCGTGGACCCTGGTCGCGCCGTCCGTCGTTTCGATCCTTACGCCGTCGAGCGTCTTCGCTCAAGCCATTTCCGATGACGCGCGACGACGCGAAGGGCGCAATTCATACGTCGAAAGGCGACTCGTGCGCGCGAGTCATCACACCCGTGCATGTCCTTCACGCCACGCTGCTGGTCGCGATCTTCTGGCTCGTCGCGTGCGGCTCGGGCGTGCGGCGGCATCCTTGGGATCAGGCGAGCTCGGGAGGGGGCACGAGCTCGAGTTCGGGCGGTAGCACCGGAGAAACGGGCGGTTTTGGCGGCCGCGCGGGCGGCGCCGGTTCGGGCGGAACTGCGCCGGCGCCGACACCGAGCGTGAACGGAACACCCAATTGTCGCTCACCGTCCGACTGCGAGTCGGGTGTCTGCGCGCCGGACGTGACCGGGGTGGATCGTTGTTGCGCGGCGAACTGCCTGTTGCAAAGCCGAGTGTGTTCGGAGACCGGCGACTGTGTCTGTCCGAGCGGGACCGAGGAAGCCGCCGGAGAGTGTCGGCTCAGCGTCGGCGCACCGTGCACGCTGGACGATCAGTGCGCCGGGAACCACTGCAGCGACGGCGTCTGTTGCGAGGCGAGCTGCGATCGAGTGTGCGAGCGCTGCAACGGCGGCGGGCGCTGCGTCCTCGATCCGAACGACGAACGTTGCGTCGACGCTCCTGGATTCGAGTGCGTTCTGCCCGGTCGTTGCCGCCTGCCGCTGGGCGAGAGCTGCGGCCTGAAGTCCGACTGCGACTCGGAGGCGTGCGAGCCGGCGCGCAACGGCGGGAGCGTGTGCTGCGAGGCGTCCTGTCGCGATACGTGCCAGCTGTGCGGGGCGACCGGCGTTTGCGACGACTACCCGGCGACGGATACTGCGTGCGAGACCGCCGTGTGCGAGGCGAGCAGCACGTGTCGGAGGTTCCGCCCGCCGCAGCCGAAGGCTTGCGCGGCGAACGCCGTCTGCGCGGTGTGCGAGGAAGAGCTGGCGAACCCAGGGGTTCCCTGCAGTGTCGGCCGGCAGTGCGACGGCCTGGGGGCTTGCCGGACCACGCAGCTCGGCCGCGTCGCGGCGGGGGCCGCTCACACCTGCGCGATCCTCACGAACGGCAACGTGGTGTGCTGGGGCGCGAACGGCTCGGGGCAGCTCGGCACGGCTTTCGAATACGAGGAGGTCGGTGACCGCGTGGCGATCCACGACGTGCGTCTGGAGCTGGATTTCGACGACGACGTGCTGGCGCTCACGGCGGGTCTGGCCCACACCTGCGCGCTGTTCGAGGGTGGTGGCGTACGTTGTTGGGGAGTGGGTCCCCAAAACAGTCAAGTCGTCAGCCGTCCCGTCTTGCTGGGAGTCGACGCGGGCTCCGCGCCCACGGAGGGCTTCATCGATCCGTTGATCGCGGAGAACGTGCATCTGTCGGAAGCCGCCGTGCAGATCAGCGCAGGTCCGGGCGGGAGCCACACCTGCGCGCTGCTCGCCTCGGGCGAGGTGACGTGCTGGGGCGAGAACACCGCCGGTCAGTGCGGGGACGGGCAAAGCACCGACACGCCTGAGCCCGTCGGATCTGGCCAGCATCTGCCGGTGGTCGATCTCGGCGGCGCGCGCGCGCTGGAGGTGCGCGCGTCGGATGGTCATACCTGTGCGTTGCTCGAAGGTGGTGACGTGACCTGCTGGGGAGCGAACCGCTACGGTCAGCTCGGCTACGGCAACACCAGCCAGCGGCTGAAGCCCGAGGGCACGGTGCAGATTGGCGAGCCGGCGCTCGCCGTGGCCGTCGCCGCGGCGTTCACCTGTGTGCTCCTCGACGGGGGTAGGGTCCGTTGTTGGGGCGAAAACGACGACGGTCAGCTCGGCTACGGCAACGTCGACGACTTCTCGGAAACGTGCACCCCCGAGGCAGCGGCCGCGATGACGGGTTCCGACTGCGCGGGGCGTGCGGGTGACGTCCCCCTCGGGGGCCTGGGCGTGATTCAACTGGTCCCCGTAGTGGACAGCGAGGGGATGTGCGCGCTGTTTGCGGGTGGAGCGGTGCGCTGCTGGGGCAGGAACTCGGACGGCGAGCTCGGCTACGGGCACTCCACGGAGTTTGCGACGGCGTACACGCCGGCCGAGCTCGCCAGGGATTTCAGGGGTGGTAACCTCGATCTCCGCACGCCGGCCGTCGCGCTCGCGGAGGGCGGGCGCTGTGCGATCCTCGAGCCGCCCGCCTCGGGTGATTCTCCGGCGCTCTACTGCTGGGGGAGAAATGACGCCGGCCAGCTCGGCGTGACCGGGGCGGGTGAGGGCGCCAGCCTGGACCAGACACCCTTCGAGATCGGCGCCGTGGATCTCGAGCTCGGCCCGCCTTGAGCGGTCGGCGCTCGAGTCGTCGAGCGCCGGTCAGAGTCCGAGGGAAGCGCCCAGCCACGCAGCGGGCACGAACGCGAGCACGAGCCGGCTGTCGCGTTGATAGAGCGCACCGGCGAGCTCGAGCTCCGACCAGAGACCGAAGCGGCCCGCGATGTTGGCGGTCAGGCCGAGGACCGGTGCCACGTCGACGAATCCGCTGCGGTGGGCGGCCTGACCGTCGATGACCTGATCGAGCAGTCCGGCGCCGACGAGCCCGCCGGCGTGGCCGCGGACGGGCCCGTGGCCGAACGTCCAGATCCAGCCGGCACTTGCCTTCAGGTGCCATTCCGTGAGCGAGCCCTCCTCGTCCAGGAGGGCCGCGATCGAGAGCGCCGGACCGTCGTTGCGGAGCGGTCGCACGCCGAGGCTCACGCCGTGCGTGTTCGTCACCACCTCGGCCACACCCGTCGAGAAACCTCCGCCGAGCACGAGCGCCCGCGTACTGCTCGCTCCTTCGGACTTGCCGGTTCGCGTCCGGCGCTCACCGCCCAGAAAGTCGACCGGCAAGAAGCCGGGAGTCTGGTCGACGACGCCCTCGTAGTAGCGCCTGCCGTACTGCGCCGCGAACAGGCCGCGGCGCAGCGCCTCTTCCAGGCTGCCGCGCTCGCGCACGTTCACCTCGGCGAACTTCAGCTGCTCGAAGGAG
>DASXWF010000646.1:0-26916 GCA_036503835.1 Polyangiaceae bacterium
TGCTCCCGCTCGCCGAGCGCCATCACGTGCTCGAGCAACGCGTCGATGCGCTGCCGCGGCACGACGACGTCCTCGCTGAGCTTCTTCTTCGAGAGCTTGCGCACGGCGCGGCTCATCTCGCGCCGCGCGGACCAGAGCCGCTCGCGCTGCCCCGCGTCCTGCGCCACCAGCACCTCGAGGGCGCCGTTCGCGTCACAGGTCTCCCCGAAGCGCGTCGCTTCGTTCTCGGAGGCGGTCTCGTCGCCGTCGAACTCGACGAGCAGCATCGCTCCGGCGCGCGCGTCGATCGCGTTGCCGGCCTTCCGCATCGCTTCCAGCGTGAGACTGTCCAGAAGCTCGATGCAGCGCGGAAAAAGGCCGGCCGCGATCGCCGCCTCCACGGTGCGCCCGGCGGTGCGCACGTCCGCGAACAGCACCATCAGCGTCATCACGAACCCGGGCTTCGGCATCAGCTTCAGCGTCGCGTCTCCGAACACCGCGAGCGTCCCCTCGCTGCCGACGAGCAAGCCCGTCACATCGTAGCCCGTCACGCCCTTGGTCGTGCGCCGTCCGGTCCGGAGGCGCTGTCCGCCGATCAAGAACGCCTCGAGCCCGATCACCCAGTCGCGCGTGACGCCGTACTTGAAGGCGCGCGGCCCGCCGGCGTTCTCGGCGATGTTGCCGCCGAGGCAGCAGTCCGCGAGCGAATTCGGATCGGGCGGGTAAAACCAGCCTTCCGCCTCGACCGCGCGATGCAAATCGGCGAGCACGACGCCCGGTTCGACGACGGCGACGCCGTCGCGGCGATCGATCTCCTTGATGCTCTTCATGCCGATCGTGCTGAGCACGATGCCCCCGGCGATCGGGACCGCGCCTCCCGTGCGCCCCGTGCCGCCCGCGCGCGGCGTGATCGGAACCTCGGCTTCCCGGGCCACTCGCAGAGCGGCGAGCACGTCGTCGCCGCTCTCGGCGAGCACCACCGCGTCCGGGACGGCGCCCTCCGCCTCCGACTCGTCGCGTGCGTAGCTCTCGCACCCTTCCCGGCTCGTCACCACCTTGGAGGGCCCGAGCGCCTGCTCGAGCAGGCGCCTGGCCTTGTCGGTCGCGGAGGGTGACGGCCGCGGGAAGTCCGACGGATGGGAGAACACCCCCCGATCTTAGCAATCACTCGGCTCGCCCGTCCGACCGGCGCTGGATCCGACAAACATCAGCGATTTGAGGTACTTCCACTGAAGCCTGGCCCGGCTTTCCACCTTCCCTGGATCACCGGGCAAGTGTCGATCAGGGGCACCTCCCCCCGCATCCGGCTTTGCGTGCCTCGTTTGAGCCGCGCGCTAGCTCTGGTGGGACATGTCAAGAGAGAGCATGAATGTCCCGTGTTGAGCGACCCTCGACAGAGCACGCGGTCCGGCGCAGGACCAACCGACGCCGCTCTGGTCATCGCCGCGCGGGCCGGAGAGGGCTGGGCGCAAGAGGCGCTGTTCCGTCGCTACGCGCGTCTCGTGCTCGGTCTCTCGCAGCGGATCCTGGCGGGGCGGGAAGAGGCGGACGATCTGGCGCAGGACGTGTTCGTCCAGGCGCTGAGTCGCCTCGACACCCTGGACAACCCCCAGGCGTTCGCTGCCTGGATTTCGACGATCGTCGTGCGCACCGCGAGCAAGCGCCTGCGGCGGCGCCGCCTGCTCGTGAGGCTCGGGCTGCGTCCGGCGCAACCGATCGATCCGGACGCCGTGGTCGCTTCGAGCGCGCCTGCGGACATAGCGAGCGAGCTTCGCTCCGTCTACGGGGCGCTCGACGGCATGACGGCGGAGGAGCGGATTGCGCTCGTGCTCCGGCGCGTCGAGGGCATGGAGCTCTTGGAGATCGCCGAGCGAATGAACTTGAGTCTTGCCACCGTCAAGCGCCGACTGACCGGCGCCGAGCGCAAGCTCCAGCAGGTCAAGCGGTAGCCGGGGCGCAGCCCCCGGCCGGATGCGACATGGGAGTCTTGGAAGAACAGATCACGATCGGTAAGAGCGGGCATCTCCTACGCGAGTTACCGGCGAGGCCGGCGCATGCCGCTCGAGGTCCGGGACGTACGCCCAGTCTCGCAAGACCACTCAGCCCGATCTGCCAGTTCGGCTTGTTCCCGACGGCCGCGCGGGGGTGGCCAAAGAAGCTAGGGGCGGCACCATGAGCACGAGCACGAAACCTTCACTTGCCCAGCACATTCAGGTCGATACTTCGCCGGCGCGCATCGCGCGGCTTTGGGATGCGGTCTCGGTGCGGCTTTCGGTGCAGCCCGGACGTTCGCGCGGGCTCGCTTTCCGCGCGGGCCTCGGGGTCATGCTCGCGACGGTCGCGGGCATCGCGCTCTTCTTCTATCTCGAGCAGGGACGCCCCGGCGCGCCCTGGCAGCGCGCGGCGCTCGAAACGGCGGGCGACACGCTGGTCGTCGATCTCGACGACGGCTCGCGGCTCGAGCTCGGCGCCCGTTCGCGCGTCGAGATGGTCGAGACCAGCGCGACGGCGGTGAGCGTGCGTCTCAACCATGGACGCGTGGAGTGCGATCTCAAGCCGAGGAAGGGCCGGCGCTTCGCCGTGCTCGCCGCCGGCGTCGAAGTTCGCGTCACGGGAACTCGCTTCAGCGTCGAGCTCAGCCCGGACAAGCGCCGGGTCGAGGTGGCGGTCTCGCGCGGTTCGGTCGAGGTGACCTCGCCGCACGGCCTCGACCAGACGCGAAAGCTCACCGCGGGCGAGCGGCTGTCGATCGATCTCGCCGCCAAGACGGCGGTCCAGGCGCCCTCCGCCGCGCCGGAACCGCCGGCTGCGTCGGCGTCGGCGCTGGAGCCGGAGGTGGCGAATCCCCCCGCGGAGCGTCCGAGCGCCGCGCGCGAGGTGCGTCCTCAGGTCACGCTCGAGACGGCGAACGCGCGCGAGTTGCTCGATCTGGGCAACGCCGCGCGCCGTGCGGGGGACGTGGCGGGCGCGGGGCGCGCCTACGAGCTCATGCTGTCCAAGTACGGCAGCGATCCGCGCGCGGGTCTCGCCGCCTTCGAGCTCGGCAGGTTGCGCATGGGACCGCTCCGGGACCTCGGCGGTGCCGTGCACGCGTTCCAGCGCGCCATCGCCCTCGCGCCGGCCTCCGGGTTTCGGGAGGACGCGATGGCGCGCCTCGTGGAGGCCTACGCCGCGCTCGGCCGCACGGCGGAATGCCGCTCGGCGCGTGACGCCTACCTGAAGAGCTACCCCCAGGGCGTACACGCTGGAGCGGTAACCGAAAAATTCTGCCCGCGCTGACCGGAATCGCCTCCCGCGTTTCCTGGCTTGTCGAGCCCGGGTATCACCCCGCTAGGATGGGGCGGTGCGCGCCGCCCTGGCCCTCGCGATCGCCGTGTCCTCGCTCGCGTGGGCGCCGCACGCCGCTGCCTGCGGTAGTCCCACCCGGCCCTGGGTGAGCGTCGACTTTGCGGACGGTCCGTGGCCCGCGAAGTTTCGCAGCAGCGTGCTCGGCGATCTGGCCGCGGGTCTTTCGCGGCGCGGCATCGACGCCTGCTCCGAAGGTAACGGTCCGAGCAGCGCGCCGCTCGCCGCGGTTCGCATCACGCGCGAGACGCCGGAGAGCGTCGCCGTCGCCGTCGAGGTGCGCGACGCGGTCACCCAGAAGCGCGTCGGCCGCGACGTGGATCTGTCGAACGTCCCCGAGGACGGCCGATCGTTCGCGATCGCGCTGGCGGTGGACGAGCTCGTCTGGGCAAGCTGGGCCGAGCTCGGCTTGCGGCACCGGCGCCCGCTCCCCAAACAGGCTCCGCCGGAAGTCATCGTCGGCGTCGAGAAGGAGCTGCCGAAGCCCGAGCCGCCGCCCGCGCGCGTCGGCGTGCGCGTGGCCGCCGAACGCTTTCTGGGCGGGCAGACGCACCTCGGCGGCGACGTCGCGCTCGTGTTGCCCCCGCTCGGTCGCTTCCAGTTCAATTTCGCGCTCGGCTATCGACACGGACTCGAGGTGCCGGCTCCGCACGGCAGCGTGAGCTCGTACGCGGTGGGGCTCGGCGGCGACGTGCGCTACCTCCTGATTCGCGAGACCTCGGTCGAGCTCGGGTTCGGAATCGGCACGCGGGCCGCCTGGGTGCGCTTCGCGGGCAA
Organism: Polyangiaceae bacterium; assembly: GCA_036503835.1. GTDB lineage: Bacteria > Myxococcota_A > Polyangia > Polyangiales > Polyangiaceae > PMG-095. Next base: position 4,102 of record DASXWF010000646.1, read on the forward strand.
GGCCGACCCCCCGGCGAGCAGCGCGAAGCTCGAAGGGGTTTCCGTCTACGCGCGAAGCGGGTTGAGCACGGCAGTTCGAGTCGGCGGCGGGACCTGGCTCGAGCTCGGGGCGAGCTCCGGCTTGCCCCTGCGTGCGCTCGAGGCGACGGACGGGGATACGGTGGTGGCCGGAGTGTCCGGCGTCGAAATTGCGGGATACTTGGGAGTCGCGCTGGAGCTCTGATGAGGCGAAGCGTTCTCTCCTGGCTGCTGCTCTTCTCTTGGGCCGGCGGCTGTGTCGAGCGCGGCGAGGTGCTGGTGCCGCCGAAGGAGCAACCGGGCGGCAGCGCCGGAACGGCGGCCGGCGCCGCCGGTAGCGGCGCGGGATCTGCAGGAACTGGCGGCACCTCGGGCGGGGTGCCCGTCGCCGGCGGCCCCGGCGCGGGCGAAGGTGGCTCCGCGGCGAGCGAGGCGGGCGATGGCGGCGGAGCCGGCGTGCCCGAACCCACTCCGCTCGCGGCCTCCGAGGTTCGCACCGGGTACCAGCACACGTGTGCGATCTACGGAGGCGCCGCGTACTGCTGGGGCGAGAACGTCGACGGACAGCTCGGGCTCGGCGACGCGACGCCTCGCACCGTTCCGACGCGTGTCGACGGAGACCGCGTCTGGCGCCACCTCGCGCTCGGCGAAGCCCACACCTGCGGCCTCGACGATCTCGGTGCCGTCTACTGCTGGGGCCTCAACGCCCGCGGTCAGCTCGGCGTCGGCGATCGAGAGCCGCGCAACACGCCGACGCGCGTCGCGCTGCCGAACCGGGCCACGGCCTTGAGCGCGGATTTCGAGCACACCTGCGCCGTGCTCAGCGACTTTCAGCTCTTCTGTTGGGGCATGAACAACGAGGGCGAGCTCGGCCAATCGGACGCCTTCCCCGGGCAGGGCTCGAATGCGGCAGATGGCCTGGTTCCACTTCAGGTGGGGGGAGCCGAATGGAGCAGCGCCAATACCGGTCAGGGTCACACCTGCGCCATCGCCCTCGACGGAGCGCTGTATTGCTGGGGTCGCAACAGCGAATCGGAGCTCGGCACCGAGCCGGATACGTCTCAGATCCGTACTCCGACTCGCGTCGGCTCCGACAGCGACTGGCTGGAAGTCGACGCCGGCCAGCACCACACCTGCGGCGTGCGGCAGGACCTATCGCTCTGGTGTTGGGGTCAAAACACCGGAAGTCCGACCGACGACGGCTACCCGCTCGGGATCGCGGGCGTCGAGGAGCTTGCCGAACCGACGGAGGTCGCGGGCGCCGGCTGGACGGCCGTTCGCACCAACACGTTTCACAGCTGCGCCCTCGAAGGCTCGTCGTCGCTCCGCTGTTGGGGGAGGAACATGGAGGGGCAGCTCGGTCTCGGCAACACGGACTCGGAACCGACTCCAGTGCTCGTCGGGTCCGGCTTCATTGCGGTAAGCGCGGCTCGCTTCACGACCTGCGCGCTCACCAGCGGCGGGGCCGTAGCCTGCGCGGGAAAGAACGACGCGGGCGAGCTCGGCACCGGCGATCTCGAGCGCCGCAACGTGCTTACCGAAGTGGTCGCGCCGACACGCTGAGCCGAAGCGTCGGTCCGCCGGCCGCGCCGGGCGCTCAGCGAAACAATTCGACCAGAACGCGCCGCGCTCGATCGAGCTGCTCCGGCGAGCGCTGGTGCAAAAGGCGCGTGCAGGCGGCAAGCGCGGGACTCACGGCGTTCGGCGGCGAGGCGACGAGTCGGTCCAGACCGAGTCCGAGCGCTCCCGCGACGTGGAAGGCGACGAGCACCGACGGCGTCGCGAGGCCGAGCTCGATCCGGGAGAGATACTTCTCCGTGATCCCCGCTCGCTCGGCGAGGGAGCGCTGTGTGAGTCCTAGCTCTTCACGCGCGGATTTTACCGAGCGGCTGAGCTGGTTTCTGAATTGCCGCTCGCGCATGAACCCGCTTACGGCCCTGCGCGCTCCGGCAAAACCTCCGATAGAATGACCACGACCTTGCATGCGACCACCGATAGGTATACCGATCGGCACGAATGCCCGGATGGTTAAGTGGTCGTGGCGCGGCTCGTCCTGAGCAGTGCAACACCCAGGTGGAACACCGGGGAGAGTGCGGGGCGGCATGGCGGGGCAGCGTCACGACCTGAAACCTCCGAGCGGGGAAATGCGCGCGGGCGCGCCGGTTCGCGTGCTCGTCGTCGACGACGATCCCCGCATGACGCAGACGATCACGCGGATCCTCTGCCGTCACCACGAGGTGACGGCCGTGGATCGCGCCTCGGCGGCCTTCGAGCTCGTTCGGAACGGCGCCCGCTTCGACGTGATCCTTTGTGACGTGAACATGCCGGGAATGACCGGCGTCGACCTGTTTCGCGACCTCGAGCGGCTCTCACCGGAAGTTGCCGCTCGCATCGTATTCCTGACCGCGGGCGTCTTCACGCCCTCGGTGGGTGAGTTTCTCGCCTCCGTCGACAATGTCCGGCTGGAAAAGCCATTTCGGCTCGAAGAGCTCGAGCGCGTCGTGGCGGCGCTCGCGTCGCGCGCACCGCAGCGCTGACGCTCGCGCGCTTGCCGCCCTGTCGGCGCGAGGATAGGTAAGCACGTTCCCGGCGTGAGCTTGCCTACGAAAACCAGGCGTTCGGTCTGGGCGTTGCTCTTCGGCGCGGTCGTCTTGGCGGCGCCGCCGGCGCGCGCCGACACGGAGGCCATCCGCATCGAGTATCGGGCGCCGGAGAGCTGCCCGACCGCCGCGGACTTCAACGCGGAGGTGTTTCAGCGCACGGCAAGCGCCCGCCTCGCCGATGAGGGCGAGGCCGCGCGCACCTTCAACATCGTCATCGAGCGGAGCGGGTTCGGCGTGACGGGTAGCCTCGTGATTCGCGAGCCCGACGGCGCGACGGTCGCCCGCAAGGTCAGCGGCAAGGACTGCACCGACGTTGCCACGGTGCTCGCGCTCGCGACCGCGCTCGCCATCGATCCGCGCGCCGAGCTCGACATCGCGATGCCTTCCACCGTCGAGTCGCCTGCCACGGAGCCGCCCGTGACCGCCCCGACGGCGAAACCGGGGCCGGTGGTCCCTCCACCGCCCGACGTCGAGCAGCCCGAGTCGCCGCCTCTCCCACCGCGCGGCCCGAAATCCTGGAACGCCACGGTGGGGCCGACCTTCGCCTTCGGAGTCGCGCCGCGGGTCGCTGTCGGCGGGTCGCTCTTCATCGAGTACGGCGACCGAACTCCGGGAGTCCCGCTCTCGTCGCTCGGCCTGGACCTCATGTATCTCGAGACTGCGCCGGAAGACGTCGCCGGAGCGTCCGCGACGTTCCGCTTCTTTCTCGCCCGACCGAGGGCCTGCTTCTTCGCGCTCGGCCGGATGCGTGGCCCCTGGCTCGCGCCCTGCCTCGGCATGGATCTCGGAGCCGTCACGGGCGAGGGCTCCGACATTCCGCACCACACCTCGCGCAGCCGCTTCTGGAGCTCGGTCGACGGATTGCTGCGCTTCGGCGTCGGCCTCGGAGAGGCGTTCCTCTTCGAGGTCGAAGGCGGTTTCGGTTTGCCGATCACGCGGTACCAGTTCGTGTTCCGGAATCCGGACACGAGTATCTATGATGTTCCTGCGGTGACCGGGCTGGCTGCGGCGCGGATTGGCGTGAGGCTTTAGCTCGAGGTTCCGCGGAGCGCGTCAGCGCTCGATGCCGAGCTCGTGGCGGACGCCGGTCTGAAACACCGTGAAGCGTGACGTCCCGCAACGGAGCACGTTCGAGAACTTGTGCTCGCGGCTGAGGGGCGCCATCGTTCCGAGATCCGCGGTCGGATAGCCGAAGAGCCCCGAGGAGGGTTCGGCTTCCGCGCAGCTCGTCGGCGGCATGCGCTCGATCGGCGTCGTTCGGAAGCGGCTGAAGGTCGCGAACTGACCCGACTCGGCGGGCAGCAGAATGCGGCCGAAGGAGGTTTCGACGCCAGTCTCCCCGTCGCGGATCCAGGCGCCGATCCAGCGGTCGCCGTTCGGTTCGGTGGACTCGAGTCCCACGCGCAAATGGTAGACGCGGCAATACTCCCACTCGAACTTGGAGTGGATCGTGATGAAGGTGCCCGAAGGGTCGGGGAGGGCGCGCGCGTCGGGATACTCGACGTCGCCGAGCTCCGCCCGATTCTCGATGTCCGCGATCACCGTCGGCGGAGCCGACAGCCAGAACACGATCATCTTGGTGAACTCGACGTCCCCGCCCGGTACGAGGTAGTAGCCGCCGCGCTCCTGCACGCCGAAAAAGCCGACGTTCGTGCCGACGAACGAGAACTGGTGCATCCAGTAGTAGCCGTCGGTCTCGAGCGGCTGCTCCACCAAGAGGTCCCACTCGAGCGATTCCATCGGTGCGGGCCACACGAACTCCGTGATCGTGTCGGTCGTGCCGAACGCCGGACCGGGTTGATTCGGCGGACCCGGCAGCCCCGGCGTGAGACACGCGGGAAGCGTCCCACCACCGCCGCTCCCGCTGATCAGGCCCGTTCCTCCGCTGCCGTCCGGCTCGCCGCCGGCCCCGCCGAGGGCGTCGCTGCCCGCGCTGCCGCTGGTGCCACCCGTCGTGCCGGCGCCGCCGACCGCGCCCGCGCCACCGACCGCGCCGGTACCAGCCGTGACGTCCGTCCCGCCGAAACCCGCGGTCGCTCCGCTACCTGCCGTCCCAGCCGTCGCAGGAGGCACCGTCTCCCACGCGCCGAGCGGAAACTCGTCGGTGCAAGCCAGGAGCACCGCGCCCGCCAGCGCCAGCAACGAACCGATACCGAAGCGCGAGCGTCTCAACAGCATGACTCACTCGAGCGCGCGAGGCGCGACGCCAGTGCAAGAAGATGGCGCGCAGCTCATGCGCGGTGCACTAGGGTTCGCCGACGAGGGAACGCACGCGACGCGCGTACGGGCCGTTCGGATGCCCGGCGAGGAAGCTCTTGCCGAGACGCGCGGCGGCGGCGCGATCGCCCTTCTTGGCGAGCGTTTCGATGCGAAGCACGGTGGCTTCGCTGTCGAGGTGGCGTTTGCTGAAGCGACGCGTGTAGTCGTCGAGCAACCGCAGCGCGAGTGCGTAGTCACCGCTGCGGAGCGCGCGGCGTGCTTCCTCGATGGCGGTGAGCTCGAGCGCGAGCGAATCGCTCGCGGCGGTACCGCGGGAAGGAGCGACCGACTTCGCGCTCTGCTTCGGCTCCAGCACGACCGCTTCGGGCTCCGCCGCCGGTTCCGGATCCGGAACCGGTGCCGGCGCGGCGACGGCCTGCGCCGCAGGTTGGCTCACGCTGATCTTCGACGCGGGTGCGGGCAGCTGATCCGGCGTGAGCGCGGTGACGCCCGCCCAGACCGCGACGGCACCGACGGCACCGACGGTCGCACCGAGTCCCAAAGTGGAGAGCAGTCCCTTCGCGCTCGTCGCCTTCACGCCCGACGCGATGGTAGTGGCAGCGAGCAAGCCGCCGCCGATGCCCAGCCCCGTCAGGATGCGCTGCCGGCTGCTCGAAGGGATCGCGTCGCGTCGACCGGCGCGCAGGAGCTCCGTCTCGAACGGATTCACTCCTTCTTCGATGAGGGGCAACGGATCGTTCATCACTCGTCACTCCGCGATCGGGCGGCGGCGCTGACTAGCTTGGCCTGACTGTGAAACACTTCGCGGGCGCGTCTGAGGCGCGTAGCCACTGTACCACGCGGAATTGCCAGGAGGGTTGCAACCTGATCGATGGAAAGCTCTTCCAGTTCGAAGAGAACAAATACGGAACGGAGGTCATGGGGCATAGCATCGAGGACACGATCGAGAAGCTCCCGAGCCTCGAGGCGCTGCGTCAGCTCTTCGGGATCGAGCCCTGCTTCGCGTGGATTTGCGGAGAGCCGCAGCTCGGCCGCTTCGCGCCGGTGGTACGCGCGTCGCGCGTGCGACGCCACCCGTGTCGCGACTCCGACCAGAAACGATCGCTCACTCCCCTTCTGGATCTTGTCAAGCTTGTTGTTCGCAATCAGAAACACTTGCTGGGCGGCATCATCCACGTCGGCCGGCGGGACGCCGAAGCGACGGAGGGAACGCCAGACGAAATCCAGGTGCTCGGTGACCAGCGTGCGCAAGAGCGGCTTGGCCGCGCTTTCGGCCGGCTTTGCCGCTCCGAGCAGGCTGCTCTCATGCTCGGAATCAGCAGGATTTCCAGCACTGGACGTGATCGTCATGCACTCCGGAGCGCCGCCGCGCAAAACTCCAGCAGACTTTGCGATTGCCACTGGACAGCGCGAGCCTTGGCTCAACGGTCCCTAACCGGAAGTCGGTTGGGCCCAGCGCGAGAGTATCACGCCGAGCGCCGCTCGCCCCGCGTTTGCCCGCGAAAAAGTCGCCGCGACGGGGCGATTTCGTTGCTTTCGTGCTGCCAATTTTCAGCTCGAGATCACTTCGCTACTCACACCGGAAAAATCCGATGACGCGAAGTGCGGAAGCCCCACGATGTCTCTGATTGAGGCGTCACGACACACTCGACAGCACTGAAAAATTCCCTCCACGGAGGTGACAAACTTCGCCTGCCGGGGCCAATTCCTGCGAGCTAGGACAGCCGAGCTTCGCAGCCGAGGTCCGAACCATGAACACTCGCCGCTCGCTCGCGTCCGTCTTTCTCCTTTCGCTTCCGGTTCTCCTCCTCTCGCACTGCGCGACGGATGAGGCCGACGATGACAGCGCCGCGGGCACCGGAAACGCTGCTTCGGGCAGCTCCGGTGGTGGTTCAGGCGGCAGCGCCGGTACGGCTGCTGGCGGTAAGGCTGGCGGAGGTTCCGGCACGGCTGGAACTGGCAGCGCTGCGGGTCCTGCGGGCGGCGGGCCTACGGGCGGCGCGGGAGCGGGTGGCTCGAATGGTGGCAACGCCGGAAGCGGAGGCACGACGGGCGGCACCGGCGGTTCCGTCGGCGGTGGTGGGACCGGCGGCTCGTCGGGCAGCTCCGCGGGCTCGTCGGGTGCTGGCGGCTCGTCGGGTGGTTCGGCCGGTGCTGGCGCCGGCGGATCGTCGGGCGCCGGCGGTGCGTTCGGCGGTGCTGGCTCGGGCGGCGGCGGTGCGGGCGGCTCCTCGGGAGGGAGTGGCGGCAGCGGCGGCGGCGGAGCGTTCACGCTCACGAGCTCGAAGCTCGCACCGGACATGATGATGCCCGACGACTTCACCTGCGAGGGTGACGCTCACAATCCACCGCTCGCGTGGAGCGGCGTTCCCGCGGGAACCATGAGCTTTGCGATGTTGTTCGTCGACACGACCATCATCGTGCCCATGCCGACGAGTGCCATGGGCTACCACTCGGCCATTTGGGACATCCCCGCGTCGGTCACTGAAATGCCCGAAGACTTACCGCGCGGTGCCACGCTGACGACGCCCTTCACGGCCAAGCAGTATAACCCCGTGTGCGCCTCGAACCCCGGCTACCTCGGCCCCTGCGCGCAACACGAAGACGAATACGAATTTCGTCTCTACGCGCTTCCGGTTGCGACGCTCACCGGCAACTTCAACAGTGTCCAGGCCGTCCAGACGGCGATCATGGCGGCAAACCCGCTCGGCGTCGCCACGCTGCACGTGAAGGCCGACGCACGCGGTACCCTCAAGTGCCCCGGCGGCTGACCGTCGTTTGCTGACGAGAGAAGGGTCGACGAGAGTGTAGTTCCGCGGGCGCGGCGGCGCGTGGTCACACCGCGCCCCGGAGCGAGCTCAGCGCGTTACTTGCGCGCCGCGGCCTTTTCCTTCTTCTTCTGCTGCTTCTCTTTGATGCTGAGCTTCGGCTTGTTGGTCTGTGCCTTCTTCTGAGTTCCCTTGGGCATGTGTGTCCTCCGTCGCGCGAGTGGGCGCGCTTCGCTTCTGAATACTCGCTTGCGAATCGCTCGGGAAGGGGCTTCGAGCCGCGTCTTGGCTCCGGGGGATGAGCCACGTAACCGGAGCCGGGGCTCGCACGTTGAGCTCCTCGTGCGTGGTCGTATGCTGAGGGATCCCGAGTGCCGGCATGAACCCTCCGCAGAGCCCCGCTGACGCTCCCTTCGCGGACGTGCCCGATCCGCTCGGTGCGCCGGGCGAGCTCCCGGCTCTGCCCGAGCGCGTCTCCAGCCGTCGGCCCACTCGCGCCGAGCTCCGCGCGCGCAGCCGTTGGGCGCTCGGGATCGCCGCGGCATGGCTCGCCGCGGGGATCGCCTGGATCGGGGTGCGCGAGGATCTGCAGCTCGTCTCACCGTTCTTTTTTGCCGCACTCGTGGTCGCGCCGGCGCTCCTCGCGCTCCTGTCGCTCGGTGTGGCTTTCGCAGCGGGTAGGCTCGGTCTGGGCGCTCGCGTCGGGATGCTCGCCGCCGTCGCCTTGCTGCCCCACGTAGTCCTGCTGGCGCTGGTGCCTCTTCTCGGCCCTGCAGTTCCCGGGGGGCCGCTGGGGACGCCCCACGAGATCTTGCCCTGCTTCGTCGTCACGCTCGGCTTCGCGTTCCTGCCGCTCGCCGTCGCTGCCGTCGCCTTGCGGCGGACCTTCGTGGTCGTGGCGCGCTGGAAGAGCGCTCTCGTGGGCTCCGCGGCGGGTCTCGCCGCCGCGGGGCTCGTCAATTTGCATTGCGATCGCGTCGGCGCTCCGCACGTCCTGCTCGGGCACCTGGCCGCGGCGGTCGTGGTTGCGCTGCTCGGCACGGTCTTGCTGGGGCGCATCACGCGCGCCTGAACCTCAGGCGCTGGCGGGATCGAGCACGCGCCGGAGCTCGTGGTACGCGCGATGGGCGCGCACCTTCACCGTGCTCAGGCGCTCGCCCAGCGCTTCGGCGACCTCCGGGAACGGTCGCTCCTCGAGCCAGTGCATCTCGATCACCCGGCGCTGGGCGGGACGCAGTGAGTCGAGCGCTCGTCGCGCTCGCGCCACCTCGTCGAGGCGCTCGGGCGAGTCGGCGGGACTCGGAGCGGCGAGCTCGGCGGGATCGATGTCCGCGAGCGGCCGCCGCCGCGCCGTCCGGCGCTGGTCCCAGGCCAGGTTCACGAGGATGCGCGTGATCCACGGCCGGAAGGCGCTTCCGAGCTCGAAGCGATCGCGCGCGGCGTGCGCGTTCAAGAAGGCTTGCTGGACGAGATCGGCCGCGATCTCCGGCGAGCGCACGCGACGCTGCGCGACCGCCAGGAGGTAGGGCGCGACACGCCGGTAGAGCTCGCGAAATGCGCGCTCGTCGTCGTGGACGAGGTAGGCGAGCACCAGCTCGTCTTCGGGCAAGACATCGAGAGCGACGGGCACACGCGTGGCGCGCGCCCGCGGAAGTGAGCGAACGTTGAACATGATCGATTTCCCTCTGCCGCCGTCCGTACCTTTCGGTTCCGGCACCTGCAGCGGACACGAGCCACTACGCAGGCCGAGCGGGTCGGTGTTCTCGAAATCGTGAACGGCTCGCAGTTCGGCTTCTCGGCCGGCGAAAAACCCTTGGTTCTCGAGGCTTTGCGGGTCAGGCGCGCGTGACGCGAGCGAGCACGAAAGCGCCGAGCAGCGCGCTCGCGACGACCGCGCCGCCGTGGCTCAGCGCCATGTGCCACGGATCCGAGAGCGGGCAGCGCAGCATGCTGGTCGTCGCGACGAAGAGCCCGGCAGCCAGCCCGACGAGCAGGCTACGGGCGCCGGCACCGGCGGCGAAGGCCCCGCGCAGAGCGAGTCCGGCGGCGACGAGCGGCAGCAGCGTCCAGGCGAGCGCGATGTTGAAACAGAACACGCCGTTCACGAGCGTCCCCGCGGGGGCCGCGGGGTAGGGCGGTGAGAGTGCATACCCGGAGACCACGAAGGAAAGCGGCATGAGCAGCGCGAGCGCGGCCAGCACCCCGGCGCGGGCACCGAGCCCGAGGCGCCCCGGCGCGACCGCCGCCGTGAAGCAGACTAGTCCTGCGACCAGAGGTCCCACGCCACACGCGATCGTGTACGCCAGCGGAACCCGCGGCATGTCGCTGCGAATCCCGGCGAGCGCGAGCTGACCGAGCACCCAGCCGCTCGCCACCAGCCAGGCGACGCGCGCTCGGCGACGCCGCTCGGAGCGGCTCGGCCCGGGGCGCGCGGCGAGCGCGGGCAGAGGCGCGGGCGCACCTTCCTCGATCGGATCGGGGATCCGCGAAAAATCGACGCTGTCGAAGCTGGGATCGGTCACCGGACACCGGCCCTGCGCGTGACTACGGCGCTCCGCCGCGTGCGTTTCATGACAGAGCCCCCGGTTTCTCGAGGCGACCGAGCTCGCCGCGAATGATTTCGTAGGCTTGGAAGGCGCGAAGCTTCACGGCGTTTTCGCTCGCGCCGAGGATCTGCGCCGCGTCGGCGATGCTCATGCCTTCGAAGCGCACGAGCACGAAGGCCTCGCGGCGCGCGTCGGTCATGCCCGCGAGCGCGCGTGCCACTGCGCGCGCCGTCTCGTTCGCGAGAACGGAGCTCTCGGCGTCGGGGGCCACCGCGGGCTCGGCGGGTTCGTCCGCGCCCGTCCCACCGATCGTCACGGGCCGGCGCTTGCGCGCACGTGCGGAATCGACGAAGGCGTTGCGCGCGATCGCGTAAGCCCACGGCAGAACCGCAGCGCCCGGCCGAAACGCGCCGCGCGCCTGATGCATTCGCAAGAGCGTGTCTTGAAACAGGTCGCGGGCGAGCTCGTCCGCTCCGCACAGGCGCCGCAGGAAGCGCTGGATGCGTGGCCCGACGACGGCGAACACCTCGGCGAACGCGGCTTCGTCGCCGTCAGCGTACCGCCCCATCGCGCGATCGGCGCGATCGTAGAGAGCGCGATCGCTCGCGGGAGCCTTGTCGTCCGGGGTCACGGGCCTGCCTGGCTCCGCGTATAGGTGGGTCCCTCGTGCGTTTCAATGCGGGCGCGGGCGTCGCGCAGGCTTTGCGCTCGCCGGAGCCGCGAGTACCCTGCCGCGCGCATGATCCGCGATGCTCACGAGTCCGATCTCGACGCCATCGTCGCCATCTACAACGCCTCGATCCCCGGGCGCTTGGCGACGGCCGACACCGCGCCCGTGTCGGTGGAGTCGCGTCGTAGCTGGTTTCGCGAGCGTGACGCGACCAGACCGATCTGGGTGCTCGAGCGCGACGGTCGCATCGCCGGTTGGCTGAGCTTCGGAAAGTTCTACGGTCGTCCCGCGTATGCGGCGACGGCGGAGCTCGGCATCTATGTCGCGCCTGCGGTTCACCGCAGCGGCGTCGCCACCTCGCTGCTCGCGACGGCGCTCGAGCGCGCTCCCGAGCTCGGCGTCACGACGCTGCTCGGTTTCGTCTTCGCGCACAACCTGCAGAGTGTCGCGCTGTGTCAGAAGTTCGGCTTCCAGAACTGGGGACACTTGCCTCGCGTCGCCGTGCTCGACGGCGTGGAGCGCGATCTCTCGATCTTGGGTCGCCGCGTCGACGTACGTTGAGCGTCGCGCCGTACGCGCATCCAGCCACTAGTAACCAGACTCACTTCGAGCAGGCAGCTCATGCTCGACGTTGCGAGCCCGAGCGTGAGTGACTCCGATGGTCGCTCTCTCCCTTGCCGGAGTAGTCGATATTTCCTAGTTAATAGCTAGAGTATGCGAATCGAGCGCGATTGATGCCGACTCGAAGCGTGCTCGCGTTTTCGTTCGTTCATGTGAGCGTTCACCGCGCAGCGCCGCCAGCGACCGCCCCGACTGTCGTGAGCGAGCAGCGACTTGCTGCGATGCACGCGTGCGTCGCGCGAGAATTTTTTCGTCATCTTGCGCGCGCGAGAGAGAGCCGGCTCGTGTGTCGCTGAACGTACGGATGGATCCGCGAAATCGAAGGCGCGAGTTCCACGCGCTCCCTTGTCCCTCGCCGCGTCTCGGAATACGTTCCCCGTTCAACGTCGCAACGTGTCCGCGCGTCGAGCTCGACGTCGCGGCGCTCGAGCGATCTCGACCCGGGTTGTGGAATGCGCGAATCGCGAGCACGAAAGTTTTGGGCCTCTGTCGTGGTTGCTGGCGTCGCGCTCCGATGCGCGGCGGAAGGTCCGGCGGCGGACGACGATACCGGAGCGGGCGGGACGACGGGTGGTGGTGGCGGCTCCGCCGGTAGCGCCGGCAAGTCCGCGGGCGGAACGAGCGCCGCCGGCAGCGCCGGCGTCGGGGGCGGCGCGGGCAACGCGGGCACGACCGCGGCAGGCAGCAGCAGCGGCGGCTCCGGCGGGCTCGGCCAGAGCGGCGCTTCCGGCGCGCCCGCCGCCGGTACGGCGGGGACGGCAGGCGGAGCGAGCGGTGGCAGCGGCGGCTCGGGCATGACCGGTTGCACCATCACCGCCACCTCGTCCGTCAGCTCCAAGATCGCGACCGTCGGTATCGTCGAGTGGTCGGCGAATCTCACCGCGCTCGAGAGCGCGTCGATCGAGTTCGGGCTCGACACCAACTACGGGATGACCGCGCCGGTCGATCTCGGCGAACCGAACTACCGCACGCTGCTGCTCGGCATGAAGTCGGACAAGACCTACCACTTCCGAGTGGTCGCGATGTCCGGCGGCCAGCGTTGCACGAGCCCCGACTACACGCTGATGACCGGATTTTTGCCGAACGGCTTGGCGAAGCCGACGGTCTCGACGCCGGGGGCGCCCGACAAGCTCTACGGCGGCTACATGATCACGGCGCGCTGGGGCATGAACAATCAGGGGCCGGCGATGATCCTGGACAAGGACGGCGACATCGTCTGGTACTTCCCGGTCGAAGACGACGTGATCCGCGCGCGCCTCTCGTACGACGGCAAGCGCATGTGGATCCGCAACACCGCCCAGACGGACGGGCAGGGTTGGGTCAGGCGCGTCACGCTCGACGGCCTCACCGAAGAGAAGTGGGATCTCCCGCACACGACCCACGATCTGGCCGTACTTCCGGACGGCAACGTCGGCCTCATCGAGCATACCGAAGGCAACGGATGCTGGGGGGTGGCGGAGTTCAATCCCACGACCGAAGAGCTGAAGTCGCTCTTCAACCTCGAAGAAGCCCACGGCCAGCAGCGCTGCCAGGTGAACTACCTCGCCTATCACGCCGGCGACAACAGCTTCGTCGTGTCCGACTATGCGCAGAGCACGGTCGTCAAGATCAACCGCGCGGGCGACCTGGTCTGGGTGCTGAACGGCACGCCCAGCGACTTCACGGGCACGAGCTGGTCGGGCCAGCACGGTGTCCACATCCTCGCGCCCGAGCACCTGCTGGTCTTCAGCAACGGCGCGATGGGCGCCGGCTCGCGCTCGATCGTGTACGAGCTGATGCTGAACACCACCTCGATGGCGGCGGAAGAGATCTGGAGCTACGACGCCGACATCACGACTCCGTTCGGCGGCGACGTGCAGCGCCTCGCGAACGGCAACACCATCATCACCTACTCGTCGTCGGGCGTGATTCAGGAGCTCGATCCGGTGGGGAACCTGCTCCAGGAATTCGAATACTCGGTGGGCTCGACGTTCAGCTACATGGAAAAGCGCCTGTCCCTTTACGACTCGCCGCCGCCGAAAATTCACGGGCTCTGACCTTTTTCTAGATACGGACTCACCCGGTCCGGGCATTCGGGGGTACGCAAATCTCCGCCCGGAGGTTTGCGGCGAGGGAAGCGTCTCGACTCGAGAATGTGTCGAGAGCCGAACTCGCGATCTGCCTCGCGGTTACTGAACCTGGTGAGTCAACGTGAACAAGATCCACTCCTTCTTTCTTTTTGGTGTGTTGGCTGGCGCGGCGAGCTGCTCGTCGGGAACGCCGGACGACTCGGAGAGCCCGGGCGACGGGGGGACGAGCGGCTCGGGCGCTGCAGGCTCCGCCGGCAGCATGACGGCCAACGGCGGCAGCAACGCGAGCGGTAGCGGGACGGGGGGCTCGTCCGTCGCCGGAAGCAACGCAGCGGTGGGCGGCAGCGCCGGCACGCGGCCCGTGGGCTCGGGCGGCGCAGCTCCCGGCGGAAGCGGCGGCATTCCGGCGGCAGGCACGGGGAACGCTTCGGGCGGCGGCGCTGGAGTCCCAGCGGCGGGCAGCGCCGGGGCCTCGCCCGCGGGTGGCTCGGGCGGCGGCGCGTCCGTCGCCTGCAGCATGACCGTCACGCAGTCGCTCAGCGAGAAGATCCCCACGGTCGCGGCCGTCGAGTGGAGCGCGGACCTGCCGGCCATCGACAGCGCGAGCATCGAGTACGGCCTCGACACGAGCTACGGCATGGTGGCGCCCGTCGATCTCGCCGAGCCGAACCATCGCACCTTGTTGCTCGGCATGAAGACCGACAAGACCTACCACTTCCGCGTGGTCGCGAACGCCGGCGCGACGCAATGCGCGAGCGCCGATCAAACCGTGACGACCGGATTTCGTCCGAACGAGATCGCGTTTCCGGACATCACGACCCCGCAGCCCGAAAAGCTGTACGGCGGCTACGTGTTGAGCGCGCGCTGGGGCAACAACAACCGGGGCCCGGCCTTCATCCTCGACGCCGACGGCGAGCTCGTCTGGTGGTACTTCGTCGAGGACGACGTGATCCGCACGCGCCTGTCGTACGACGGAAAGTCGATCTGGATCCGCAACACCGGACAAACCGACGGCAGCGGCATCGTGCGCCGCATGTCGCTGGACGGACTGCAGGAAGATCGCTGGGAGCTACCGCACACCACGCACGATCTCGCCGTGATGCCGGACGGCAGGGTCGGCCTGATCGGCCACACCAGCGGCTGCGACGAGATCCTGATCTTCGACCCCGAGACCGAGATGCTGCAGTCGATCTTCAACGCGAGCGAGGCGCACGGCAAGACCAGCTGTCACGTCAACTACCTCGCGTACCAGGCGGAGGACGACAGCTTCACCTTCTCGGACTACAACGACGACAGCTTCACGAAGATCAGCAGCGACGGCACGCAGATCAAGTGGATCCTGAACGGGCAGAGCAGCACGTTCACGGGCACGAGCTGGAGCCGGCAGCACGCCATCCATTTCATCACGCCCGAACACGTCCTCGTCTTCAACAACGGGACCGGCTCGGCCGCGTCCAACGTCTTCGAGTTCATGCTCGATCTCACGAGCATGAGCGCTTCCGTCGTGAAGCAGTACAGCGACAACCTCGCGGTCTCGAACGGCGGCGACGTGCAACGCCTCGAGAACGGCAACACCATGATCGCCTGGTCGTCGAAGGGCGTGCTGCAAGAGGTCGACTCGAGCTGGGCGGTCGTGCAGGAGTTCGAGTGGCCCGCCGGCAACACCATCAGCTACATCGAGAAGCGGAAGTCGCTCTACGGCGGTCCGCCGCCGCGCATCCATCCGCTCGGGCAGGAACCGGCCCTCGATCAGGCCCCCTGAAAACCGCAGGCCGAACTTCGGCCCGCTGGTCGGTCTCGGGAATTTGCCAGCGGGCCGGCTAAACCTCCTTTTTCCTAGCGAAAAACCGGAGTTTATCCGAGTATCTACGGAACTATTCGATACCTTTGGATATTTCTTCTTGGGCGGGATGGCACTTTGCCCTGACTTGAGCAAAAAATTGCCTCGGTCCAAATGCTAGCGTCCCCCTCCCGGGCATCAGCCATCGCCCGGCCGGGTCCAGTCCCGGCGGAACCATCCGAATGACCCTCACTCACCTGGAACGGCTCGAAGCCGAGGCCATCCACATCATGCGCGAGGTCGTCGCCGAGTGCGAACGGCCCGTGATGCTCTACTCGATCGGTAAGGACAGCGGTGTGATGTTGCACATCGCGATGAAGGCGTTCTACCCGGCGCCTCCGCCGTTCCCGCTGCTCCACGTCGACACGACCTGGAAGTTTCGGGACATGTACGCCGTGCGCGACATGATGGCGAAGCACGCGGGCATGGAGCTGCTCGTCTACAAGAACCCCGAAGCGGTCGCGAAGGGCATCAACCCCTTCGATCACGGCTCCAAGGTCCACACCGACATCTGGAAGACCGAGGGCCTGAAGCAGGCGCTCGACAAGTACCAGTTCGACGCTGCGTTCGGCGGCGCTCGTCGCGACGAAGAGAAGTCGCGCGCCAAGGAGCGCATCTTCTCGTTCCGAACCGCCCAGCACCGATGGGATCCGAAGTCGCAGCGCCCGGAGCTGTGGCGCCTCTTCAACGCGCGGAAGCAGAAGGGCGAGTCGATCCGCGTCTTCCCGCTCTCCAACTGGACCGAGCTCGACGTCTGGCAATACACCTACCTCGAGAACATCCCGATCGTCCCGCTCTACCTCGCGGCGCAGCGTCCCGTGGTGGACCGCGGCGGCACGCTGATCATGGTGGACGACGAGCGCATGCGCCTGCACGCCGGCGAAAAGCCGGCGATGAAGAGCGTGCGCTTCCGCACGCTCGGCTGCTATCCGCTCTCGGGCGCCGTCGAATCCACCGCGGACACGCTGCCCGCCATCATCAACGAAATGTTTTCGGCCCGAACCTCCGAGCGCCAGGGCCGCATGATCGATCACGACTCGCCCTCCTCGATGGAACAGAAAAAGCAAGAAGGTTACTTCTGATGGCCGCCTCCCGAACCATCGGTCGCGACATCGACGTCGACATGCAGCGACGTCTGGCGCGCGGCCTCCTCCGCTTCAACACGTGTGGCAGCGTCGACGACGGCAAGAGCACGCTGATCGGGCGCCTGCTCTACGAATCCAAGGCGCTCTTCGACGATCAGCTCGCCACGCTCGAGTCCGACTCGAAGAAGGTCGGCACGCGCCCGGGCGAGCTCGACTACGCCCTGTTGCTCGACGGCCTCGCCGCCGAGCGCGAGCAGGGCATCACCATCGACGTCGCGTACCGCTTCTTCTCCACGGAGCGGCGCAACTTCATCGTCGCCGACACGCCCGGCCACGAGCAGTACACGCGCAACATGGTGACCGGCGCCTCCACCGCCGATCTCAGCGTGATCTTGATCGACGCGCGCAAGGGCGTGCTCACGCAGACGCGCCGCCACAGCTTCCTCGTCCAACTGCTCGGCATCCAGCACGTCGTGCTGGTCGTGAACAAGATGGACCTGGTCGGCTACTCGCAGGAGGTCTTCGCGAAGATCGAGGCGGACTACCGCCAGTTCGCGAAGCAGCTCGGCATTCACGACGTGACCTGCATCCCGATCTCGGCGGTGAAGGGCGACAACGTGATCGAGCGTTCGGAGCCCACGTCCTGGTACAAGGGCCCGACCTTGATGAACTTCCTCGAGTCCGTCGAGGTCGACGAGACGCGCCTGCGCGACAAGCCGTTCCGTATGCCCGTCCAGTGGGTGAACCGGCCGAACCTCGACTTCCGCGGCTTCACCGGTACGATCGTGTCCGGCAGCGTCAAGGCCGGTGACGCCGTGCGCGTCCAGCCTTCGGGCCGCGTCTCGCGCGTCGCGCGCATCGTCACCAAGGACGGCGATCTCGAGAAGGCCATCGTCGGACAGTCGATCACCCTGACGCTCGCCGACGAAGTCGACGTTTCGCGCGGTGATCTGATCGCCTCGGCGGAGGACTCGGCCGAGGTCTCGAACCAGTTCGAGGCGACGGTCGTGTGGATGAACGAGGCGCCGCTGCTGCGCGGCCGCAGCTACTTGATGAAGATCGGCACGAAGGTCGCGACCGCGACCATCACGCCGATCAAGCACAAGATCAACGTGAACACGCTCGAGCGCCAGGCAGCCCCCAAGCTCGAGCTCAACGAGATCGGCGTCTGCAACATCGAGGTGGATCGCGCCCTGCCGTTCGATCCCTACAAGGAAAACCGCGACACCGGCGGCTTCATCCTGATCGATCGCATCACGAACGACACCGTCGGCGCCGGCATGCTGCACTTCGCGCTGCGCCGGGCGCAGAACGTCCAGTGGCAAGCCATGGACGTGAACAAGGCGGCGCGCTCGGCGATGAAGGGACAGAAGCCGTGTCTGCTCTGGTACACGGGCCTGTCCGGCGCCGGTAAGTCGACGATCGCGAACCTCGTCGACAAGAAGCTGCACGCGCTGGGTCGCCACACCTACCTGCTCGACGGCGACAACGTGCGGCACGGCCTGAACAAGGACCTCGGCTTCACCGACGCCGACCGCGTGGAGAACATCCGCCGCATCGCCGAGGTCGGCAAGCTCATGGTCGACGGCGGGCTCATCGTCAGCACCGCGTTCATCTCGCCGTTCCGCGCCGAGCGTTCGATGGCGCGCTCGATGCTCCTTCCGGGCGAGTTCGTCGAGGTGTTCATCGACACCCCGCTCACGATCGCGGAGGAGCGCGACCCGAAGGGCCTCTACAAGAAGGCGCGCCGCGGCGAGCTCAAGAACTTCACGGGTATCGACTCGCCGTACGAGACGCCGGAGAACCCGGAAATTCGCGTCGACACGACCACCACCACGCCCGAAGCCGCGGCCGACCAGGTGATCGCCTTCCTCGAATCGCGCGGCACCTTCGACCCGCCGTGACCGCGAACCTCTACTACGCGTTCAACGGCGACGCCGACGGTCTCTGCGCGCTCCAGCAGCTGCGCCTCACGGACCCGCGTCCGTGCGAGCTCGTCACGGGCGTGAAGCGCGACATCAACCTGCTCGAGCGGGTTCCGGCGCAAGCCGGGGACGAATGCGTCGTGCTCGACGTTTCGCTCGACGTGAATCGCGCCGGTCTGGTGAAGCTGCTCGAGGCGGGCGTCACCGTCCGTTACTTCGATCATCACTTCGCCGGCGAAATCCCCCAAGTCGGAAAGCTCGAGTCCTACATCGACACCGCAGCGAACGTCTGTACCAGCCTGCTGGTCGACCGCTACCTGCGCGGGCAGAAGCGCGCTTGGGCCGTGACGGGTCTCTTCGGCGACAGCCTGAACGACGAAGCCACGGCGCTCGCCGCGGAGCTCGGCCTCTCTCCGGAGGCGACCAAGACCCTGAAAGAGCTCGGCGTCGGCATCAACTACAACGCCTACGGCGAGACGGTCTCGGATCTGCACGTCCCGCCGCTCGAGCTCGCCGAGAAGATGCTCGAGTTTCCCGACCCGCTCGCGTTCGCCGCGAGCTCGCCCGCCTACCGCAGGCTCGCGAGCGGATACCGCGAAGACATGGCGCAGGCGAACCGGCTCGCTCCCACGCGCCGGGGCCCGGGCGCGCTGCTCTATGTCATGCCGGACGAGGTCTGGGCGCGCCGCGTGATCGGTACGCTCGCCAACGACCTCGCCAAGGCCAACGCGGGCAGCGCCGTCGCGATCCTCTCGCCGAAGACGGACGGCTACGTCGTCAGCCTGCGCGTGCCGCGCGATTCGAAGCTCGCCGCCGACGAATTCTGCCGGCGCTTCCCGACCGGCGGGGGCCGGCGCACCGCGGCCGGCGTCAATCACCTGCCCGCGGGCGAGGTCGAGAGCTTCGCGAACGCCTTCGAGGCGGAGTACCGCGCAGGATAAGGCCAGTTCCGGCGGGCGCCTCGTGATAGCGTCCGCGCACCGAAACGCGAGAGTCGATCAGATGGACAGCATCCTTTCGAGAATGGGCCGCATCTACGGCGTGCTGAAAAAGCCGTTCGGCGTCTACGTCGTCCCGCTCTTCCTGGCGCTGCTCTTCTCCTTCTTGCGCACGATCGTCGCCGTCGGCATGTGGTTCGACGAGCGGTTTTCGCGGAAGCTGCGCCGCACCAGGGCCGACCGTCCGATCGTTCTCGTCGGCAATCCGCGCACCGGCACCACCTTCCTCCAGCGTTTCCTCTCGGACGAGGGCTTCGGCTCGGGCATGGAGCTCTTCTTGATGCTCTATCCGTCGCTGCTCCTGCAGAAGATCCTGCGCCCCGTGCTCCCGCTTCTGGAGAAGCTCAGCCCCGCGAAGTTCCACTCGACCGAAGCGCACGAAACCAGCCTGAGCTCCGTCGAGACCGACGACGTCGGCGTGCTCTTCCGCTACCTCGACGGCTTCTTCCTGTACGGCTTCTTCCTCTCCTTCGAGGAGGAGGACGCGTTCCGCCAGTTCGATCCGCGCGTCCGCGACACCTCGCAG
Source organism: Polyangiaceae bacterium (assembly GCA_036503835.1). Taxonomy (GTDB): domain Bacteria; phylum Myxococcota_A; class Polyangia; order Polyangiales; family Polyangiaceae; genus PMG-095. The sequence goes on from DASXWF010000646.1 coordinate 23,991, forward strand.
CGCGACTTCGACTGGCTCGAGCAGCTCTGGCGCCGGAGCCTCGTGCTCCACCGCTCGAAGCGCAACATCGCGAAGCTCTTCTCGCTCGCCGTGCGCCTCCCGCAGTTCCTCGAGCGCTTCCCCGGCGCTCAGATCCTCTACATGGCGCGCGATCCGCTCGCCGTCATTCCGAGCTCGATGAGCCTCGTCACGGGCGTCCTCGATCGCGCGTTCGGCTTCTGGTCGCTCCCCGAAGAGCTGAAGAAGCGCTGGCTCGACCGCATGTACCAGGCCTGGATCGCGCTGTTTCAGCGCTTCCACGAGGAATGGACCAGCGGCAAGATCGACAAGAGCCGTGTCTTCATCGTGCGCTACGACCGCATGATGCTCGACTTCGAAAACGTGATGGAAGAGATGTGCACCTTCCTCCAGCACGAGATGACGCCGGAGCTGCGCGCCACCGTGAAGAAGCGCGCCGACAAGCAGCGCAAGTACGAGTCCGAGCACAAGTACGACCTCGAGAAGTTCGGCCTCACCGAGGAGCAGATCCGCAAGGACTGCAAGTTCTTCTACGACGAGTTCCTGCCGCCCTGGCAGCCGGCGGCCGCGCTCCCGTCCGTGCAGCACGCCGCGCAAGCCTGACGCGGGCGCGCGCGTCACCCGCTACCGAAACCAGCGTCGGCGAGTCGCCGGATTCGGCGGGTTTTTCGCTCGGCAGCCGGGCCGTCCGTAGTGGGAGCGCGGCCCGGCGTTCGGGTGTCTTCTTGGTGATGCAATCAGCGCTATTTTGCATCACGAAGAATACAACCTGATGCCGACACCGCACCCCGTCTCGCTAGCAACGGCCCGCGCGCTCCGAAAGCTCGGGTCGGACATGCGAGATGCCCGCTTGCGCCGCCGCCTCTCGATGCAGATCGTGGCGGATCGTGCGCGGACCACTCGCCCCACCCTGACGCGAGTCGAGCGTGGCGATCCGGGCGTGTCGATGGGCATCTATTGTTCGGTTCTCAATGCCATCGGTCTGCTCGACGGCATCTCCCGGCTCGCCGACGTCGCGACCGATCGCGTCGGGGTCGAGCTCGAGGCTTCGCGGCTGCCGCGTCGCACCCGGCAGACGAACCAATGATCGGCGTCGAGGTACATCTAGGAGAGCGCGTGCTCGGACACGTCCATCGCCACGCGGGCCGCGGCGGCGAGCGCATCTCCTTTCGCTATGACGATCGGTGGCTTGCCGCGTCGGAACGCTTCTCCATCGACCCCGAGCTGTTCCTGGACGCGAGAACGACCTCTCCCGCGCGCGGGGGCGTGTTCGGCGCGTTCGCAGACTGCGCACCCGATCGTTGGGGGCGAGCCTTGATGCAGCGCAGCGAGCGTTTGGCGGCGGAGCGCGATCGGCGCGCGGTACGCACGTTGTCGGAGCTCGACTACGTTCTCGGAGTTTCCGACCACTCGCGCCAGGGTGCGCTTCGCTTCCTCGTGGATGGCACGTACGCCGCCGCGACGGCCGGAGTTCCTCCCCTCATGAAGCTCGGTGCTCTACTGGACGCGGCTGATCGTGTCGCTCGGGACCAAGCCGGTGCCGCCGACGTGGCGCTGCTGTTGGCGCCCGGCTCCTCGCTCGGTGGCGCCCGTCCCAAGGCTTCGATCTTGAATCGTGCCGGGCGACTCTGCATCGCGAAGTTCCCGCGTGAGGGCGACGAATACAGCGTCGAGCGCTGGGAATGGATTGCGATGCGGCTGGCGCTCGCTGCGGGAATTCGCGTCGCCGAAGCCGAGCTCTTGAACGTAAAAGGACGCGCCGTGCTCCTGTCGCTCCGTTTCGACAGGCACGAGACCGAACGCATCCACTTCGCCTCCGCACTGACCCTGCTCGGCCTCGACGACGGTGGCCGCGCCAGCTACCCGGACATTGCCGAGATCCTGCAGCGCGACGGCAGCCGACCTCGCGAGGACTCGGAGGAGCTCTTTCGCCGGATGGTGTTCAACGTCTGCGTCGCGAACGTCGACGATCACCTGCGCAATCACGGCTTCTTGCGCCAGACAACCGGCTGGACGCTGAGCCCGGCGTACGACTTGAATCCGGTCCCGACGGATCTTCGCCCTCGCATCCTCACCACCAGCATTTCGGAGGACGATGCCACGGGCTCCCTGGACGCAGCGCGCGCTGTCGCTACCTACTTCGGGCTGTCAGGACAGCGAAGCGCTCGTATCATCGCGGAGGTTCGAGCTGCCGTTGCCCGTTGGAACGACGTTGCGCGCGAAGCCGGAGCCAGTCGCAAGGAGTGCGCGCGGATGGAAAGCGCTTTCCTGCCGCCTTGAGCTCGAGCGGGCGCTAAACCCAGCCACCGAGCGTCAGGCGCACGCCGAGCGTGGTGGCCTTGTTGTCGCCGGTGAGGTCGAGGTCGAACGCCGGTCCGAGGCCGAGGAAGAAGTGCTCGACAGGGTGGAACATGAGCGGCACGAACAGGTTGAGCTGAAGCGCCGTGTTGCCACCGTCGTCGTCGACGCCTTCGATCGCGTCGCCGTCGACGTTCGTGCTCGCGATCGAAAGCCCCACCTTGGGCCAGATCGAGAGGCGTCCCGAGAAGGGGAAGTCGTAGCCCACGCGCGGCCCCACGCTGAATACCGTGGCGCTGCCGCCCGGCGCCGAAATGTAGTTCAGGCCGAGAAAGCCGCCGACGGAGAGGTAGTCGATGACGAAATAGTCGACTGCCGGCCTCAGGACCAGGGACGTCGTCGAGCCGTCCACGCCGCTCACCGACGTGTTCTCGAGCGAGAGCCCGGCATCGCTCGAGATGGCGATATTGCCGCGCCTGCTGAAGAGACTCGCCGGACTATCGGCTCGCACGGCAGGAACCGCCGTGCGAGTCTCGACGGTATTGCCGCGACGCTCGTCGCCGTCTTCGCGACGCTCCTGCGCCGCCGCCGGGCGCGCCACACCGGCCAG
>DASXWF010000647.1:0-3141 GCA_036503835.1 Polyangiaceae bacterium
ACGGTGCTCTGGGGAATCCTGGGCTATGCGACCATGCCCAAGCGCAAGGACCCGGAGATCCCGGTGCGCATGGCGCTCGCGCTCGCCACCTGGCCCGGAGCGACGACGCGCAACGTCGAGGATCGCGTGACTCGCGTCGTCGAGCAGAAGCTCGCCGAGAACTCCAAGATCGAGAAGATCGAGTCCACCACGCGCGCCGGCGTCGCTGTCGTGACGATCACGCTCGACAAGGCCGTGCGGGACGCTTCGAAGGAGTTCGACGACATCGGTCTGAAGCTCGCGAGCATCCGCGACCTGCCCGAGGGCGCAGCGGTCGAGTTCAAGAAGGACTTCGGCGATACCGCGGCGCTCATGCTCGCGATCTCGAGCCCGCGCGCCGGCGAGGTCGAGGTCGCGCTGCGCGCCGACGAGCTCGCGCGGGCGATTCGAGCCGAGCGCGCCGCCGCGGGCAACGCGTCGCGCCCCCGCGTCACCGTGGCCGTGAGCTATCCGAGCTCGCTCGACACGAGTGAGCTCCGCGTCGTCGGCCGCGAGCTCGCCGCCTGGTACGAGACCCACGGCCACTCGAATCCGCGCTTCTTCTCGGGTCGCGGGTACCTCGCCCTGGACTCCGAGACCGGCGCCGACGACGCCACGCTCCTCGCCCAGGCGCAGGCGTTCGTCTCGGAGCGCCTGCGCGCCTCCGACCTCCACCCGGACGTCTGGCCGCTCGCGCTGATCCGCGACCCGGCCGAAACCCGGCAGAAGCTCATGGCGATCGCGGGTGAGAAGTACAGCTACCGCGATCTCGACGCCTACACGGACGAGCTCCTGAAAGCGCTTCAGGCCGTGCCCGAGGTCGCCAAGGTCACGCGCTCCGGCGTGCTCGCGGACGTCGTCTACCTCGACTACTCGCAAGAGAAGCTCGCCGCTTACGGCATCGTGCCCTCGCAGATTCAGAACATCCTCGCCGCGCGCAACATCGTCGCGCGCGGCGGAGCCATCGATCTGCCCGGCAAGACGGTGCTCGTCGCGCCGGCCGGCGAGTTCGAGAACGAGCGCGAGATCGGCGACGTGATCGTCGCGCGCGGCACGGGCGGCGCGCCCGTCTACCTCAGGGACCTCGCGGCCGTGAGCCGCGGCTACGAAACCCCCGGGTTCCTCGCGTTTTCCTCGGTGCGGGACGCCGCGGGCCATTGGCAGCGCACGCGCGCCGTCACGCTCGCGCTCTCGATGAAATCCGGCCTGCAGGTCGCCGACTTCGGCGCCGCGGTCCACGCCGAAATCGCGAAGGTGAAGCAGCGCCTGCCCGAAGACTTGATCGTGACGAACGTGAGCGATCAGCCGCTGCAGGTGAAGGAGAACGTCGATCTCTTCATGTCGAGCCTCTACGAGGCGATCGTGCTCGTCGTGCTGGTGGCGCTGCTCGGGTTCTGGGAGTGGCGCTCGGCGCTGCTCATGGCGCTCAGCATTCCGATCACCCTCGCCATGACGTTCGGCATGATGCGCGCACTCGGCATCGACGTGCAACAGGTGTCGATCGCTTCGCTGATCATCGCTCTCGGCCTGTTGGTCGACGACCCGGTCGTCGCCGGCGACGCCATCAAGCGCGATCTCAACCAGGGGCTCCCGCGGGTGGTCGCGGCCTGGCTCGGGCCGACCAAGCTCGCGACCGCGATCCTGTTCGCGACCATCACCAACATCGTCGCGTACCTGCCGTTCCTCACGCTCTCCGGCGACAGCGGCCGCTTCGTGTTCTCGCTGCCGATCGTGCTGACGGCCTCGCTCGTGGCGTCGCGCCTGGTCTCGATGACGTTCATCCCGCTGCTCGGCTATGTCCTGCTCCGGCCCTCGAAGCGGGTCGAGCCGTCGATCGAGGAGCGCCGGCAGCACGGCTTCGCCAGGGTCTACTTCGCCGGCGTCGGCGCGGCGATCCGTCACCGCTGGCTGGTTCTCGCGGGCGCGGTCGCGCTGCTCGCGCTGGGCTTCACGGCCGTGCGCGGCGTGAAGAGCGCCTTCTTTCCGAAGGACCTCTCGTACCTGTCGTACGTCGATGTCTGGCTGCCCGAGGACGCTCCCGTCGCGACCACGCGCGAAACCGCCGCCCAGGTCGACGCGATCGTCCGCGAGGTCGGCGCTGCTTACGGGCTCGACTCCGTCACCACCTTCGTCGGCGGAGGCGGTCCGCGCTTCTGGTTCTCGGTCGCGCCCGAGCAGCGCCAGGCGAACTACGCGCAGCTCGTGATTCGCCTGAAGGACAAGCACGAGACAGCGCACCTGCTCCGGCCGCTCCAGGACGCGCTCTCCGCGCGCGTCCCGGGGGCGCGCATCGACGTGCGCCAGCTCGAGAGCGGTCCGGCCATCGGCGTGCCGGTTTCGATCCGCGTCGCCGGTCCCGAAATCGCCACCCTGCGCGGGATCGCCACCAAGGTCGAGAACGTACTGCGCAGCGCGCCCAACGCCGAACGCGTGCGCGACAACTGGGGCGCCGACAACTTCAGCGTCGCCCTGCGCGTCGACGCCGATCGCGCGAACGCCGCCGGCGTCACGAACTACGACGTGTCGCTCTCCTCGTCGTCGGCCCTGAACGGCAGCCGCGTCGGCACCCTGCACGAAGACGATCACAAGCTGCCGATCGTAGCGCGCCTGCGCGCGAGCGAGCGTCAGGTGCTGTCGGACATCGGAAACCTCTACGTCTACTCGTCGCAGAGCGCGGACGCCAAGGTGCCGCTCCAGCAGATCTCAGAGCTTGGCTTCGAGAACAAGATTGCGAAGATCCAGCGGCGCAATCACGCGCGTACGATCACGGTCGGCGCCTTTCCGAAGGCGGGATTCTTGCCGAGCGAGGTGCTGGCGGAGGTCTCCGGCGAGCTCCAGGCGCTCACGCGCTCGCTGCCGCCCGGCTACTCGATCACGGTCGGAGGCGAACAGGAGGAGCAGCAGAAGTCGTTCGGCGAGCTGTTGATCGTTCTCGCGATCTCGGTGGGCTCGATCTTCATCGCGCTCGTCGTGCAGTTCAAGAACGCCGTGAAGCCGCTGATCGTGTTCGCCGCGATCCCGTTCGGCGCGGTCGCGTCGCTCGTGGGACTGCGCGTGATGGGCGCCCCCTTCGGCTTCATGGCGTTCCTGGGCGTGATCAGCCTGATCGGCGTGATCGTCAGC
>DASXWF010000648.1:0-1713 GCA_036503835.1 Polyangiaceae bacterium
GGCGGCGGCGCCGGTGGCGCGGTTGGGACAGCGGGGTCTGCTGGCTCCGGGTTCGCGGGTGGCGCCGGGCTGGGAAGTGGAGGAGCAGCGGGTTCGGGCGGAGGGTTCCCGACAGCTGGCAGCGGTGGGTCGGGCGGCGCCGCCGCTGGTACGAGCGGGGTGGCAGGCGGAAGCGCGGGCTCGGACGATCAGGGCGGGGCAGCGGGTGAGGACGGCCAAGCGGCGGGATCAGGCGGTGACGCTGGCGGATCGGCGGGCGCTGGAGCGAGTGGTGGTGGTGCCGGCGGCGCTGGATCGGGCGGTAGTGGTGCTGGCGGCGCTGGAGCGAGTGGCGGTGGTGCCGGCGGCGCTGGATCGGGCGGTAGTGGTGCCGGCGGCGCTGGGTCGAGCGGCGCGTCGGGAACAGCCGGATCGACGGTCAACCCGTTCGGCGGAAGCTGGGGCGGTACGCGCTTCGGCGGCTGAAGCGCCGCGCGGAGTTGCCTGGTTCAACCCGCGGCGGGGCGCGCGCCGAGGTAGCTGTCCATCACGTTCGCGATCAGATCCGCGAGGATGCCGTCGGCGACGCGCAGCCTGCGGCTGAGCTCCCGCGCGAGGTTCAACACGATGATCGCGTACGAGCGCACGTCGTGGCGGTAGAGCGCGTCGAGATCGGCGGCGCTGATGCGGATCAGGCGTCCCGGCGCGAGCGCGCGCACGGTGGCGGAGCGCGGCTGGATGTCGACGATGCTCATCTCACCGAACCAGTCGCCGGGTCCGAGCACGGCGACGCGCGCGTCGACGCCCTGGCGACTCCGCTTCAGGATTTCCATCTCGCCGGCGAGCACGACGAACATCGTGTTGCCGTCCTCGCCCTCGCGAAAAATAGGCTCGCCGATCGCGGGCGAAACCACGTGCAGCATGTCCGCGAGGAACCCGAGCACGTCGTCGCTCAGCGCGCCGAACAGCCCGATGTTCCGCAGGTCCGTCGCAGAGATGTGCGCGTCCGCCATCTCGCGGGACCCTAGCACAGAGAGCTCGCTCAGCCGTGAAAGAGCGGCGGCCTCGAGGCGGCGTAGGCCGCGACTGCGCGGCGCACGTCTTCCCGAAGCTCGCTGAACGCGACGCCCATGCCGGGCGCCGTCCCGCTCGCTCCTTCGCGAATCCAGCGCACGATGCCGGCGGCCTCCAGGCTGATTCCCGGCTGAAACGTGAAGAACAGCGTGACGGGCGTTCCGATCGCGAGCGGGTGTTCCGTCGCGACGAAGACGCCGCCTTCGGAAACGTCCTCCGAAAGCCCGGTGTAGAAGTTCGAGTCGCTGAGCAGCCCGACATCGACCGTGACTACTTGGCGCTCCAGCGCGCGCCGCTGATCGGGGCCCTCGAAGGTGAGCGTGGGGCGCGGGCGCGCGCTGGCAGCGGGCGGCGCCAAAACATTGCCGAGCTCCACGAGCGCGCGGCGATCCTGGCTCGGCATCACGTCGGGCGGGAGGACCTCCCGGCGCTGGCGGTACGACGTGCGGACCGCTGGGTAGAGCTGCGCGACGGCGCGCGCCACGGCTGCGGTGGCGTCTTCGAGCTCGGGCCGGGCGCGCGGCGCTTGGTGCAGCGCCTCGAGCGCGAGCGACAGCGCTTCGAGCGCGGAGCGCAGATCGGCGCCGGCGGCGCTCTCCGTGGGCGACTCCGCTTCGGCCGCGTAAAGCGCGCTGATCGCTCGAGCCAGGTGCTCGAGCG
>DASXWF010000649.1:0-3069 GCA_036503835.1 Polyangiaceae bacterium
CTGCGTGCCGCGGGCCTCGACGCTCCACGTCATCGAGTCGCCCGCGCCGGTGAACGAGTTCTGCGAGATGCAGTTGACCCACCACAGTTCCGACCCCGGCACGACGGCCGGGAGCCCGGTCGCCAGCACGTTGCCCGTCACGAACCCGAGCGCCGCGACGCACGGCACCGAAAAGTTCTCGTTGTAGTTCGCGGCGAGCATCTTCCCGAGCTCGAGCGTCGGCAGCACGGTCTGCCCGAGCGACTGCGGGTACTGGCCTCCATTCTTGATTCCGAAAAACCCCAGCAGCCCAAGCGGCAGCTTGGATAGAACGGCCGGGGACAGCGGCGTCACAGCGGAGTCACCTGACAGACGACCCGGACGACGATCGCTGCGCCGGTCGTGTTGCGGACCCGGATGACGAGTCTGTCTCCCGCGGCAGCGACGTCGGAGAAGTACATCTCGTCCGGGATGATCGGGTAGCGCGTCAGAATCGCGGGTTCGAATTCCTCGGCGACGACGTCGGCGCCCGAGTTGAACGTCACGAAAGTCCCGGTCGCAGCGGCCGAGACGCCCATGCTGACCAGCGAATTCTGGCGCGCGAATTCGAACGCGGAGCCCGCCAGCACGTTGTCGGTCGTGCCGTTCAGCGGGACTGAAATCTGCTTCATGATTACCGGCATTTGATCCTCTCTCGCTTTCGCTTTAGGAGCCCGTTGCGGAGCTCGGTATAGGTGCCTCGATAGCACTCCGTCCGCGGGCTACGCTTTCGCTTAGGTCTGCGGACGTCGGTGCAATCGCTCGTGCGCGAGGGTAGCGGCTGCGGTTGAAAGGCAGTCAAGGGTGCGGGACCAGGTACCGGCCGCGGGTTCGATCCGGGTCGCGGCATTCGCCCTGGCCGAGCTCCACGGGCGGGCGGGTTCCACAGGAACGGCAGCAGCGGCAGGAACGGCATCCACGCGGGCGCACCGGCGGGCGGTGACGGCAGCGGGCTCGGCGTCGGCCAGCTGGTCGGCGACGGCGTCGGCCATGAGCTCGGCGTCGGCAACGAGCTCGGCGTCGGCGTCGGCGTCGGTGCGGGGAGCTCGACCGGCAAGTCGGTCGGCACCGGATGCGGTCCCACGGTCGGCGGCTTGTCGCGCTCGGGCGCGTCGCGACGCACCGGCGTGCGGACGCGCGGCCGACGCGCGGGCCCTTTCGGCAGCGGCTGCGGCAGCAGTTCGGGATTCGTGATTACGTCGTCGTCTGCCGTCTCGCTCGGCCAGAAGATGTACCCGACCGGCCCGAACACTCGGCCGAGAATTCGCGGCAGCACGCGCGGCAACACCGGCGGCGGCGCGGTGTCGGGCATCGGGCCGCGCGCCTCAATCACGCGGTCGACCGGCGGCGCGTGCCAATCCTCTTCCGGCGGCTGCGGCGGGTTTTCGCAAAGCGCCGGGTCGCCGCGCTTGTCGAGGCATTCCTCATAGCACTCGCTGTCGCTCGTGCAGTCCCACGGCCCCGGCGGGAAATAGCCGGGGATGTGGTACTCGCGAGCTCGTCCGCGCCGGCGTCGCGTGCGCGGGCCCTTCGATCCGTAGAACACCGACCCCGGGACGAACGGGTAGGGATCGTCCGGGGTCGGCAGCACTATCGGCGGGTTCGAACCCGGCGGCGGTGCGTTGCCTATCGGCGGTTGCGGCGGCGGCTCGGGCCCGAGCGTGGTACCGACCGGCGTTATGCGCGGATCGCGCGGCTGCACCGGATTGCGAGCGAACCGGCCGAAGTCATCGAAGACGTTCGACAGCGTCCACTCGCGGACCAAGTCGACCAGCTGGTCGGCGTAGCCGCGATCCGCGACGGGCCCGAACCGAAACGAAGCCACGACTTACTTGCGGCGCATCCGCCGCAGTCGCGCCATGTGACGCTTCGCCGCTGCCGAGCCCTTCACCAGCCGAGCGCCCGAGCGGCGGCGCGTGCGGCGCGTCGCAGTCTTGCGGCTAGCCGCGGCGCGACGGCGACGGCGCGGCGCAGCCGCGGCAGCACGCTTTTTTTTCGTGCGGCGTCGGCGTTGCGTGGTCTGCCCGCCGCGGCGGCCGGTCGCTTTCGCGAAAAGGTGTTGCGTCGCGCCGGTCTGCTGCGCGAACCCGGCGAACCCGCCGGGCGGAATTATCAGCGTCATGAGGCCTCCCGATGCCGCGCGGGTTCACCTGCACGAAGTCCGGCGCGGCGGCGGAGCTCGTCCTTATCGCTGACGGAAGAAACAGGCGTCGAGGATTCTTCGCGCTCGGCTGCGCGTCGAGCTTTCATCGTCTCGCGGCTGTTGATGCGCTTCGCCCACGCGTCGAGTTTGGCCAAGTAGTCGCGCATCTCGTGCAACTCGCCTTGCATGGAGATCGTCGAACGCAGTTTCTTCGCCGAACGAGAGGCGGACCACGCAGCGATCACACTCACCACAGAGGCGACGCAGCCAGAAATCGTCAGGACCAGAAGCGAGAGCTCCACAGACGACGCACTCCACTTGGATTTTCCCCGATAACGTCCTGCTATCGGTTCCGAGCATCCCATAGACCGCGCCTATCGGTCCAGTGCACAGCCTGAGCTCAGGCGGTGAGCCTCCGGTTCCGTCCGCTCTCCCTCGCAAAACCTCCGGTGCGGCGTTGGGCGCGGCGCGTTTCGCTCGTGGATCAGATGTTCCGTCGCGCGTCAATAAGCGGGACGCGCCTTGGCGCGTCGCTTTTTATCCACAGGGCCTAGGAACTATCACAGAGGTCTGATAGGAAACCCGGAGGGGGGGGGGCGGGAGCGCGAGGGAGGGGGGGGGGAACCAACCGTCCACACGAAGCCCACAGGAAGCCCCCAGACGAACGCACAAGCGAAACGGCCCGGGAGTCGCCTCCCGGGCCGTTCGTGCGTCTGGGGCCGTCTGCTTGGCTTCAGAACGGGAAGCGAGTGACCTTCAGCTGGAGGCTCACCTGAGCATTGCCGCTGGCGTTGACGAAGGCACTGAACCAGCAGCCGAGCGTGTCGCCCGGTTGCAGCCAGAAGCCCTCCGGCTGCGTGCAGGGCAGGATCCGGTTGAGGTTCGCCGCCTGCGTGAACTCGTTCGAC
>DASXWF010000650.1:0-3176 GCA_036503835.1 Polyangiaceae bacterium
CGTCGCCGAGAGGTGCTACCATCAGAGCATCGGTGAAGCCGATCACCGATTGTGTCGCGCGAGCGAGCACGATCGGCCAGGCAAGCGTCAGCAGTGATCGAAGGCTCGCCTGGATGGTAGTCGGCTCAAGCGTGGCGGCGCCGGTCGTCACGGGAAACCATCTTGACGCCCCAGGGCGTACCATGCGAGAGGCAAACGAAGAGCGATGGATCACTTCCGGAACGAGTATCGGCGTCTGGTCGATTCACTGGTGAAGGAGCTCGCGGCGATCGCGCGCGACCTCACGCGCGAGGAAGTCGGTGCAGCGCTCGCCGCGAAAGCGGAGGAAGAGAAGAAGCAGCCGCGCGTGAGCCCGCGACTCCAGCGCGCCCTCGAACGCGCCGAGGAACGTCGCAAGCTCGCCGCCGAGCGACGCGCCGCCGCGCTCGCGGCTCGCGCCACCCGCTCGCGTCGCTCGTCGTCGTCGGAACCCGCCGCCTCGCGCCGCGGCGAAGCCGCGCCCCAGATCCCGCTCGCACCGCCGCCGCTCTTCGTTCACAAGCGCAGTCGCGACGGCAGCATCCAGAAGCTCGAGCGCACCGCCGCCGAGGCGGCCCGCGCCGAGAGCGCACCGCCGCCGCCGGCCTAGCCCGACACGGACGACATCGGTTCGGCGTGACCACGCTCGTGCTTCCGCCCGGTGACTTCGCGGGCTTCATTTTCGACTGTGACGGCACGCTGGCCGACAGCATGCCGCTCTACCATCGCGCCTGGCGGGCGGCGCTCGCGGCCCACGGCGCGACCTTCGACTTTCACTGGGATCTCTTCATGAGTCGCGCGGGCATGAGCACCGCGCTGACGATCGAGGGGCTCAATCAGGAGTTCGGCACGAAGCTCGACGCCGCGCTGGTCGAGGCCCGCCACCACGCCGAGTTCGTGAAGCTCGTCGACGAAGTGAAGCCGATCGACGCGGTCGTCGAGATCGCGCGTCACTACGCGGGCCGGCTCCCGATGAGCGTCGCATCGGGCGGCACGCGCCCGCTCGTGGAGCGAACCCTCGAATTGATCGGCGTCCGCGACCTGTTCCCGGTCGTGGTCGTGGCGGCCGACGTCCCCCGCGGCAAGCCCGAACCCGACATTTTCCTGCTCGCCGCCGAGCGGATGCACGTGGAGCCCGCGCGCTGCTTGGTCTTCGAAGACGGCGCACCGGGGCTGCTCGCGGCCGAGCGCGCCGGCATGCAGGCGGTGCTCATCGATCGCGGGTCCCGCTCGTGACCACCGGACTCGTCTAACCCTCAGGGCTTGGCATACGGCCGTTCGCGGCGTCCCGGCTCGTCGCGCGCGGCTCTTCCTCGAGGCGTATCCGTCGGATCCGCAGGTCGCGCGGGTGAAAGGCTTCGCTGCTCGCTAGGGTGCCGGTGACGGCGTGACGATGCGCGCCGAAAGCGCGAGGCCGCCGGCTTCGCGTGGATCCGCATAGGCGTAGGCGACGCCTTCGCTCAGAAACAGGCAATTGGCGTCGCCCTGCGTGCCGCGGCCGGGCCGCAGCCGGTGTCCGAGCGCTCGCAGTCCGCGCAAGAGCTCGGGTGCCGGGGGACGCGCCGGCTCGAAGCGCGCTTCGTCGGGCACGAAGCCCTGGTGGAGGCGCGGCGCGTCGACGGCGGCGTCGAGCGGGAGCGCGCGGTCGATCAGGCGCCGCACGAGCAAGGCGAGGGTGCTCGGAATCGTGTCGCCGCCGGGGGTTCCGAGGACGAGGACCGGGGCGCCGCCGGCGAGCACGAGGGTCGGCGCCATCGAGCTCGTCGTGCGGCGCCCGGGCGCAGGCTGGTTGTCTCCGACCGAGGAGAACGATGCGACCGCGTTGCCGAGGACGACGCCCGTGCCGGGAGCGACGACGCGTGAGCCGAAGGAGGCCGAGAGGGTGGTCGTGAGCGCCACGACCGTGCCGCTCGCGTCGACGACGGAGAGGTGCGTCGTGTGCTCGGCTTCTTTCGCGACTTCGTCGAACAGCGCATGAACGCGCGCGGAGGGAGTGGCGTGCTCGGGGTCGATCGGGACTCGGAGCAGCAGCTGGGGGTCGAGGAGGCGTTCGAGGGCCGCGTCCCGCTCCGCCGGAGCGCGGGCGTCGGGGTCCGTGATCGCGAAGCGGCGCTCGGCTTGCGCGCGCCGTCCGACCTCGAGAAAGCGGTGCAGATCGGCGATGTCTTCGGCCGCGCTCCCGCTCGGGTCGAGCGCTTCGAATGCCGCGAGCATCCCGGCGAGCGCGGGCCCGCCCGCGGACGGTGCGGGCATGGTTTCGATGTCGTAGCCGCGGTAGCGGACGGCGAGTGGGTCGCGAAAGCGCGCCTGATACGCGGCGAGATCGGCTTGGCTGATGCGGCCTCCGCTCGCGCTGGTGACGGCCTGCGCGGTAGCGCCCGCGTAGAAGCCGGCCTCACCGAGGGCGGCGACGCGCTCGAGCGTCCCCGCGAGGTCGCTCTGGAGCAGGCGCGTGCCCGCGGGCAGCGGCGTTCCGCGCGGAGTTCCGAAAATCTTGCTGGCTGCGGGATCTGCGCGAAGGGGTTGCCAGCTCGCCGCGATCAGCGCCGCCTGGTGCCGGCCGAGCACGTGCCCGCCGCGTGCCAGCACAATCGCGGGTTGGAAGACCCGCTCGCGCGAGAGCTTTCCGAATCTGCGGTGTGCGAGCAGGAGCCCCGCGACGCTGCCGGGTACGCCGATCGCGGCCGGGCCCCTGCCTTTGGCCGCGATCATGCGGTCGAAGTCGGGCCGGGTGAGCGAGCCCGGCGCGTTTTCGCGAAAGTCGATGGCGCTGGTCGGGCCGCCCGGCGGTCGCACCAGCATGAAACCTCCGCCGCCCAGGTTGCCCGCGCTCGGGTGAGTGACGGCGAGAGCGGCGGCCGTCGCGACGGCTGCGTCCACCGCGTTGCCGCCCGCCTCGAGTACGCCGACTCCGGCGCGTGTCGCGTTGGCTTCGGCCGAGGTGACGGCGCCGAAGCGGCCGGAAACCGAGCGCGCACCGCCGCCGCCGAGGGGGCGGCGCGGCGTTTCGGCGGCGGCAATCGGGGCGTCCGTGCCGGCGCCGGGAGCAGTCGGGGCGGGCGCTGGCTGCGGTGCCGACGCAGGCGCGGGGGGAGTGCGCTCCTCCGGTGGGGAGCCGGGCGGCGCGGGAGCGCGCGCGCACGGCGCCACGAGAACGA
>DASXWF010000651.1:0-3299 GCA_036503835.1 Polyangiaceae bacterium
GAAGGCACGAGCACCGAGACCGAGCTCTTGCGTGCCCTCGACGAGATCGGCGCTGAAGTCGCGCAGGCCGAGCAGGCGCTCGGCAAGGCCGAGGAGACGGCGGCGGGCTGGCGGGAGCGCGTCGCGGCGCAGTCCACGCTCGTCACCGAGCGGCGCGTGCGGCTCGCGCAGGTGAAGGAACAGTCCGGCGCGGCCAAGAAGGACGCGGAACGCATCGAGGCGACGCTCGCCGAGCTCACGCAGCGCGGAAAAACCCTGCAGCAGGAGCTCACCGAGGCCGCGGCCTCGTACGGCGAGACCGCCGGAAACATGGTGGTCAAGCGCGAAGCGCGCGCCCTGGCCACGCTCGCGGCCGCCTCCGCCCACGAGGCGCTGGAGTCCGCGCGCGTGCGCCTCGATCAGGCACGCCAGGCGCTCGCCTCCCAGGAAGCGAGCCTGCGCACGCTGCGCGAGGAGCTCGAGCAGCACGACGAGCTCTCCCGGACGCACGAGCTCAGCTTGCAGCGGCTCGGCCTCGAGCGGCAGCACCTGCTCGGTTCGATCCGCGAGCGCTTCCGCGGCCTCGATCTGCGGCGCGTCGTCGGCGACTACCACGCGCGGCCGATCCCCGACGACGATCAGCGCCGGCGCATCGACGAGCTCTCGCAGCTCATCGATCGCATGGGCCCCGTGAACCTCGACGCCCGCGCGGAGCACGAGCAGGCCGAGAAGCGCTTCCACGACCTCAACAACCAGAAGGTCGACATCGAGAAGGCGCTCGAGGAGCTCGAGGTGGCGATCCGCATGATGAACAAGGAATCGCGCCGCCGCTTCCGCGAGACCTTCGACGCGGTGAACGCGCTCTTCAAGCGCACCTTCTCGCGCATGTTCCAGGGCGGGCGCGCGGAGCTCATCCTGACGGACGCCGAGGATCTGCTCGGCGCCGGCGTGGAGATCCAGGCGCAACCGCCGGGCAAGAAGCTCGGCAACATCGAGCTCATGAGCGGCGGCGAAAAGGCGCTCACGGCCGTCTCGCTGATCTTCGCCATCTTCCAGCACCGTCCCTCCCCGTTCTGCATCCTGGACGAGGTCGACGCGCCGCTCGACGAGGCAAATGTCTCTCGTTACAACGAGATGATTCGCGCCCTGACGAGCCAGTCTCAGTTCGTGCTGATCACGCACATCAAGAAGACGATGCAGAGCACGGACGTGCTCTACGGCGTCACGATGGGCGAGCCCGGCGTGTCGCGCATCGTCAGCGTGAAGGTGAACGAGAACGCGGCCGCGCGCAGCGAATCCGTCGCCGAGGCGCGCCGTTCGAGCGCCGCCGAGCGACCCACGGGCGCTCAGGTCGCGTAGGCGCTTCCGGCCGTCACGAAGGGGCTCGTTTTCCGCGGCCGGTTTGCCGGGCGGCGCGTCCCGCAATATGGCACGAGCCCGGTCGGGCATAGACCTCGGCGAAGATGCGTTCCCTGGCTTTGTCTCTTCTGGTCCTCGGCGTGCCGCTGCTCTCGAGCTGCGGCGAAAAGTCGCCGCCCGACGACGCTGCTGCCGGTACGGCGGGCACGCCGGTGTCGGGTACGGGTGGCACGCTCGCGGGCGGCGGCAGTGGCGGTAGCCCGCCCGGCGGAGCCGGTTCGGGTGGAGCTACCGGCGGGGGCGGCAACAGCGCCGCCGGCACCGGTGGGAGCACCGGAGGCACGCCGAGCACGGCCGGCAGTGGGGGCACCGGTAGCGGGGGCGCGGGCAGCGGCAGCGGCGGCGCGGGCACCGGCGGAACCGGCGAGTCGGGCTCCGCGGGTCAGAGCGGGAGCTCCAGCGGCTCCGCGGGCAGCGCGGGCGGCCCCCCGGCGTGCGACGCGAGCGCGAAACCGGTCGTCGGCGGGATCGGCCTCTCCACGGTGTTTTCGAGCAACGAGCTCGTGGGTGCTTCGTACGCGGTGCAGGCGCCCGGTTCGGACGACTGGTACTTCGTGGAGCAACGCGGTCGCATCCGCGTCCTCGCCGGCGGCGCGCTGAAGCCGGCGGTGTTCTACGACGTCTCGTCGGAAATCACCCTCGACACGGGCTACGACGAACGCGGACTGCACTCGATCGCGTTTCCGCCGGACTACGCCGAAAGCGGCCTCTTCTACGTGGTCCTCACGCCCACGACCGGCGCGCGGGCCAACCGCGATCTGGTGCTCGAGCACCGGCGCAGCACGACCGATCCCTACGTCGCCGACATGGCCGTCACGCGCGAGATTCTCAATCTCGAAGGCGTCGCCCAGTCGGGACTGTTCTCCAACCTCCACAACGCCTACATGGCCAAGTTCGGCCCCGACGACATGCTGTACGTCGGCATGGGCGACGGCGGCGGCTCCTGCAACGACAATCCGGGCTTCCAGGACAGCCCGCAGGACATCGCGAATCCCCACGGCAAGCTCCTGCGCTTCGATCTCGCCGCGGCGGCTCCGTACGGCGCCGCCGACAATCCCTTCGTCGCCGACGGCGACCCGCGCGTCCTGCACTACGGACTGCGCAACCCTTTCCGCTTCGGCTGGGATCGCGTGACCAGCGACCTCTACATCGGAGACGTCGGTCAGGACACGCACGAAGAGCTGAACGCGGTCCCCAAGGACGCGAAGGGCATCAACTTCGGCTGGGCGAGCGAAGAAGGCGACGAGGGCACGTGCCCTGCCCGAGCGCTGCGCCCGAACTCGACCGTGACCAAGCCCATCTTCTTCAGCACGCACGGCGGCGGCAGCGGGCTCGCCCCGGCCTGCTCCACGTCCCCCTTCTGCGATTTCAGCTCGATCGTCGCCGGTGCCGTCTACCGCGGCAGCGCCATGCCGGCGCTCTACGGCATGTTCCTGTTCGGGGATTGGGCCTCCGACAACATGGCGGCGCTCTATCACTGCGGGGAAGAGACCTCCGAAGTGACCTCGATCGACTACGTGCGCGACGCCAACCTTCCGGACAACGGCTACCTGGTGAAGGCCGATGAAGAAGTGCCGGATCTCGAGTCGATCACCGCGATCGTCGAGGATCACGCGGGCGAGCTCCACGTCATGGCGAACGGCAACAGCTTGCTCAAGCTGGTTCCAGCGCCATAACCCGAGCCCATGGCACCGAGGATCGCGTTCACTCTCGCGTTGCTCGCGGCGAGCGCCGGCTGCAGCGGAACGGAGGACCGCGCCCCCGGCGGCGACACTGCAGGCGCGGCCGGTTCCTCGGGCGGTACGGGCGGAGCGGCAGCTGGCAACGGGAGCGGTGGCGCAGCATCCGGCACGGCGGGGATTGCGGGCGCGGCGTCGGGAGTGGGCGGCGCTGCCGGTGCT
>DASXWF010000652.1:0-9191 GCA_036503835.1 Polyangiaceae bacterium
GCCACGCTCGCCAGCGAGATCGATCCGGACGCGCCGACCACGGTCGGAATCGTCACGTTCACGATCGACAAGAGCGCGCTCACGGCGGCGCACATCGAGTTCGGCCTGGACACCGAGTACGGCACGAACGCGCCCGTCGACCTCGACCTCGACGATCATCGCACGCTGCTGCTCGGGATGAAGCCCGAGACGACGTACCATTTCCGCGTCGTCGCGAGCGACGCCTCGGCCACGTACCAGAGCGACGACTTCACGATCGAGACCGGCGCTCCCACGACGCTCGTCTCGATCGAGAGCTTCGACGTCGCGAACGAGACGGCGCGCGAGCGCGGCTTCATCATGGCCTCCTACTGGCAGGGACAGGGCTTGTCGGTGCCGTTCATCCTGGATGCGGACGGAGACATCGTGTGGTGGGCGCCGGGCGGCCCGAACGGCATCGCGCGCGCGCGCATGTCCGCCGACGGCAAGAACATGTGGATGATCTCGGCCAGCAACCAGGGCGCCCCCTTGCAGCGCGTGAGCATGGATGGCCTCGACGCCCAGACCTACAGCATGGTGATCGGCTCCCACGACATCACGGCCGTCGAGGGCGAGACCATGGCCTTCCTCGAGTACGGCGAGAGCGACTGCGACAGCATCTACGAGATCGACCCGAGCGGGACGACGCGCGAAGTCTTCGAGTCGCAGAGCGTCGTGAGCGGCTCGGGCTGCCACGGCAACGCCGTGCGCTACTCGCAGGCGGAGGATCTCTACAGCTTCTCCGACGTGAGCACGGACATCTTCGTCGTGAACCGGGAGGGCGCGGTAGAATGGCGTCTCTCGGAACGCGTGACCGGCGGCAACCAGGCCTGGGGCGGCGTGCAGCACGGCCATCAGCTGCTCGAGGACAGCATCCTGATTTTCGCGAATCGCGGCGCCGGTTCCATGGAATCGTCCGCGATCGAGTACAGCCTCGAGGGCGAGGAGCTCCTGAACTTCTCGAGCGGCGCCTACAGCGCGAATCTCGGCGACGTCCAGCGCCTGCCGGGCGGCAACACGCTCGTCACGTTCTCGAACGACTCGATCATCGAAGAGATCGACCCCCAGAAGAACGTCGTGCTCAGGATCGACGGCGGCGGTTCGCGCATCGGGTACGCGCTCTGGACGGAGTCGCTGTACGATCCGGCGCCCGACACCCACGAATGACGCCGGACGTTTGCGCAACTTGCGCGAAACGTTGCGCGATGCCTTTGAAAAACGAGCTATTGTAGGTCGATCTCGCGCCGGGCGATGCTTCACGGCATGCTCGGAGTGCTCGAACCGGAACCCGGCGCGAACGAGGCGGAGCTCAGCGTCGGCGGTTTCACTTGCCGTTTCAGGCTCTCGAGCCGGGCCAGCGAGCGGCCCCCCGTGTTCTTCTTGAGCGGCGCCTTCCAGACCATGGATTCTTGGCGCAAGTTCGCGCAGCACTTCGCGACCAAGACGCAGGTGCTGCTGGCGGATCTGCCGGGCACCGGCGGGGCGGACGTACTGCCGCGGAGCCACGGTCTCGACTTTCTGGCCGAAGCCGCCCGCGCGATCCTCGATGCCGCGGGCGTCGAACGAGCCTGCGTGATCTCGGCCTCGTACGGATCGCCCATCGCTTATCGGCTCGCGCAGCTCCATCCGGAGCGCGTCGAACGCGTGGTCCTCGCCGGCGTGATGCGCGAGATTCCCGCGGAATTTCGCGCACGCACCGCACAAACGCTGGTCACGCTCGCGGAGGGCAGGATGCAGGACTTCGCGCGGGAAGTGGTCGAGGGGCTGTTGTGCCGGGATCTCGACAAGGCCGTGGAGAAGCGGCGCCTCGCGGAGCGCGTGCTCCTCGCTCAGCTCGAGAGGATGGCGCCGTGTGACCGCGAGCGTTACGTCGAGAACACGGCGCGCCTGCTCGGGCACACGCCGCTCGATCTCGCGCGCCCGCCGGGCATGCCCGCGCTCGTGTTCACCGGGGAGCACGACGTGTACACGCGCCCTTCCGACTGCCGGGAGATCGCGCGCGCGCTCCCGGGCGCGCTCTTCACCCTGATCGAGCGCGCCGACCACTTGTTTCATCTCGAGCGCTTCGACACCACGCTCGCGCTGCTCGACGCCTTTCACGACGGGAGCGAGGCGACGATTCCGGGCTGCCGGCCCTTCGAACGGCCGTTCACGCGCCAGGCGGCCTAGCAAACCAGCGCGGTCGCGCGGCCGATGGTTCCAGCGCGGGAAAATGTCGGCTAGGCGTGGGCTGCCATGCGACTTCCGGTTCTGATCGTGCCCGTGGCGTTGTCCACGCTCGGTGGCTGCAGCCCGCCCGCACCTCCGGTGCAGCCCGCTCCTCGAGTTTCCACGGCGACTCCCGCTCCGGCGCCGTCCGCGGCCGCCGCGCCGGCGGGCTTCGATCGCGTGGAACGCAAGGACTTCAACCGGCGCGCCGTGGAGCGCGACCTGCCGCTGTTCTGGCGCAGCGACGAAAACGGGAACCGCGCGCTCGATCCGAACGAGCTCGCCGTGCTCTGGGGTCGAACCCAGGTCGCGCGCTCCGAGTTCGTGTCGGAGGGCGGTGCGTTCACGGCGCGCTTCGGCGAGGCGTACCGGAGCCTGCTCGCGCCGCTCGACGAGTCGTCGCTGTCCGCCGCCGAGCGAACGCGCCGCGCGGCGGTGCGCGCCGAGCTCGCGCAGGGCAGGCCGACGCTGCTCGAGAGCGACTTCTCGAACGCGGCTCCCGCCGAGCAGGCGCTGATCGGCAGGCTCTTCGAGGTCGCGCGCCTGATCGAGCGCCTCTACGCCAGACAAAAGGGCACGGCCGAGCTCGAAGCCCGCGTCCCCGCCGACGATCCGGCGAGCCAGGCGCTGTTTTTTCGGAATCAGGGCCCGTTCTGCGTCGCCCCGAAGACCGAACAGAATCCGGCCTGCCACGCCCTGCCCGAGCGGGCGGCCCGCGTGGCCGGCCTCTACCCGAGCGCGATCCAGAACGATACCCGGTTCTGCGAGCGGCTCGAGCGCGAGCCGAACGCGAAAGAGCTCATGGATCACTTCGGGGTCGTCGTGGAGGGGCCGAAGCCCAAGGCGTTTTCGCGGCTCCCGTACTCGAAAGCCTACCCCGAGGAGACGCAAGCGATCGCGGCGCTGCTCGAGGCGGCGGCCGCGACGCTCGGCGGGGACGAGGCGGCGTTCAAGCAGTACCTGCTCGCCGCCGCCGGCAGCTTCCGGAGCGACGACTGGGAACCGGCGAACGAGGCCTGGGTAGCGATGTCGCCACAGAATTCGAAGTATTACCTGCGCGTCGGTCCGGACGAGGTCTACTTCGAGCCGTGCGCGTGGAAGGCGGGGTTCGCGCTGACGCTCGCCCGCATCAACCGCGATTCAGGCGCCTATTCGGCGCTCCTCGAACCGTTCAAGCAAGAGCTCGAAGACGAGGTCGCCGCGCTCGCGGGCAAGCCGTACCGGGCGCGCCCCGTGAAGTTCAAGCTACCGGACTTCATCGACATCGTGCTGAACGCCGGTGACGCGCGCTCGCCGCTCGGGGGCACGATCGGGCAGTCCTTGCCGAACTGGGGACCCGTCGCGAAGCGCGGCGGGCGCACCGTGATGATGACCAACATCTCGACCGACGTCGACAGCCAGGAGCAGTCGCGCACACTGATGAGCTCGCTGTTCTGCAAGGCCACGATGGCCAAGGCGTCGACGGATCCGAAGGTCTCCGTGCTGAGCGTGGTGCTGCACGAGGCTGCTCACAACCTCGGGCCGTCGCACGACTACGCGGCCGGCGGGAAGGTGAGCGAAGTGGCCTTCGGCGGCGGGCTCGCGGCGACGCTCGAGGAGCTCAAGGCACAGACAGCGGCGCTGTACTTTCCGCGCCGGCTCGTGGAACGCCGGCTGATCACGGAGCAAGACGCGGTCCGCGGCCAGATCCAGAACGTCGCCTGGGCTTTCGGTCACATCGCGCAGGGCATGTACGACGCCTCCGGCCAGCCGCGGCACTACAGCCAGCTCGCGTCGATCCAGCTCGGGAACCTGACGCAGGCGGGCGCGCTCGTCTTCCGGCCCGAGGAACTCGCGGACAACGCTTCCGCTCGCGGCTGCTTCGACGTGGATTTCGCGCGCTTGCCGCCGGCGGTCGACGCGCTTTTCAAGCAGGTTTTGGAGATCAAAGCGAAAGGCGATCGAGCGAGCGCCGAACGCCTCAAGCAGGAATGGGTCGATCTGGACAACGCCTGGAAGCAGGCGCGGGCGTTGATCACCGAGCGGTGGTTGCGGGCGCCCAAAGCGAGCTTCGTTTATTCCGTTCGTGCCAGGTAGGCGCTGTCGGCGAAGTGCCCAGGGGGCCGGTCGCATCCTGAGCAAGCGTGTCCCGCTGTGCCGGGACGGCGGGGCAATAGTTCCCGTCCTGTCTCGGCGCAAGTGCTCTGCAACGGCCTGGCGGGCGTCGCCGGCCGTTGGCACCGCGCCTGCATTGGGTTCGGCCATGGCGCAGGTCGCCCGCGCCGAAAGGTATCCATGAAAGCCCATCGAATCGTGTTTGCCCTTGCCCTTGGATCGCTCGCCACGACCGGCTGTTTCGTCGACAGCGACGAGGATGACGACGACTGTGTCGTCAGCTGTGACGACGCGCACAACGAATGCACGCTCGAGTGCGACGACGACACGTGCGTCGCCGACTGCGACACCGTCCGCGACGACTGCAAGACCGAGTGCGAGTGAGCGCACCGTGCCGCGAATCGGGGCTCCGCGGGAGCCTCGATTCGCCGCGGTCAGCCGCCGGGTCGGGACGCGCGTTTCGCATTTTCTGACGGTGTGCGTGATCGAACGCGGGCTCCCGTGCATAGCGTCACATGCGATTCCGGCCGGCGCTCGTGGCAGCGGCATTGGCGGCGTGTCCCGGCTGCGCTGAAAAGCGCGATTCGCTCGGCGAGCGCTTGCCCGAGGCTCAAGGCGGCAGCGCGGGCTCGAGCTCCGGGGCGGGCTCGGAATCCGGCGGCACCGGCGCGGCCAGTCTTGCCGGCGGCAAGGCCGGGTCCGGCGGTGGCGCGGGCTCGGTGGCGATCCCCGTGGGCGGGACGAGCGGGTCTGGCGGCGTTTCGCCCGGCGAGGTGTGCGCCATCGAGACCGCGAGCGCCGAGCTCGAGCCCGTGTACCTGGTCTTGGCGTTCGACGTTTCGGGGAGCATGGGGAAGGGGGACTTCCCCTGGCACGACGTGACCCTGAAGTGGGATCCGGTGGTGGCCGCGACGCGCTCCTTTCTGGAGGCGGAGGCTTCGACCGGATTGCAGGCGGCGCTCACCGCATTTCCGGCGGACGTCGAGGAGGACGAACGCTGCGAGATGGCGACGTACCTGGAGCCCGACGTGCCCATGACCGCGCTGCCCTCCGACGATTTCGGCGCGGCGCTCGACGCGATTCGCGAGCAGGATTGGCGCGGTGGGACGCCGACGCTCGCCGTCGTGAACGGCGTGCTTTCGTACATCGACGGCTACGCGGTCGAGCATCCCGGACGCTACGCGCTGGTCCTCGTCACGGACGGGTATCCGCAGGGCTGCGACGACGACGACGATGACGTGGCGGAGATCGAGGCCGTCGTCCGCGGCGTGGCCGACACGATTCCGACCTTCGTGCTCGGCATCAAAAACCCCCCGCTCACCGACGAAGACGGCGAGACGGCACCTGACACGGTGAGCGATCTCACGAGCATCGCGCGCGCGGGCGGAACGGAGGCGGCCTACCTCATCGACACGGGCGATCCCACGCGGACGAGCGCGGATTTTCAGGCGGCCGTGGCGGAAATCCGTGGCGCGGCCGTCTCCTGCGCGCTGCCGATCCCGGTGCCGCCCGGCGGGAGAACCTTCGAGAAGGAAAAGGTCGCGGTGAGCTACGCCAGCGGGTCGACGACCACCGAGCTCGTGTACGATCCCGATTGCACGGGTGTGAACGGCTGGCACTACGACGATCTCGACGCGCCCGAAACGGTCATCCTGTGCGACGGAACCTGCGAAACGCTTCAGGCCGATCCCCTGGTCGAGGTCACGGTCGCCTTCACGTGCGAAGTCGTCATCGACGTGCCTCGCTAAATTCCCCAACGTGCCGGTGCCGGTGCGTCCCTGCCTCGTACCCGTTGCGCTTTTCGGGCACGGGCACGGGCACGTCTACCGGGCACGGGCTGGAGGATGCCGGTGTGGCTTTTTTGTGCGGCGCGGCGTGCTGTCGTCGTGAAATCCGGGCATTTCGGGGCACACTGCGTCACCACGCGCCTCCAGCGCTCCAATAATCGATTCCAGCGGCCGCCGCGCTGGCACGTGCGGTGCTTCAGGAAGTCGGCATGTCCGTCTCGAAGCCCGAGAATGGTGCGCCCGAGGCTCCGGCCCGGGAGTCCCCCGTTGCCCCGGGTGATGTCATCGGCGGCCGGTACCTGGTCGGGACGCTGATCGGCGAGGGCGGGATGGGCCTCGTGTGCGAGGCCACGCACGTCGCGCTCGGCGTGCCGGTGGCGATCAAGCTGATCCGGCCGGCGTTCAAGCACGACGCGGAATTCGTGCAGCGGTTTCTGAACGAGGCGCGCCGGGCCGCGCTCTTGAAAGGCGAGCACGTCGCGCGCGTCCACGACGTGGGCCAGCTCGAGAGCGGCGAGCCCTACCTCGTGATGGAGCGGCTCGAGGGCATCCCGCTCGAAACGTACCTTCATCAGGCGGGACCGCTGCTGCCGCCGGATGCCGTGGCGCTCGTGCTGCAAGTCTGCGACGGGCTGGCCGAGGCACACGCGCAGGGCGTGGTGCACCGTGACGTCAAGCCCGGTAACCTGTTTCTCGTGCACCTACCGAACGGGCGGGTGTGCGTGAAGATCCTCGACTTCGGCATCTCCAAGCAGATCCAGGACGAGGCGCCGAGCACGCTCACCAACCGGGAGCGCAGCCTGGGTTCGCCCTGGTACATGTCGCCCGAGCAGATGATCGACTCGTCGACGGTCGATCACCGGAGCGACGTGTGGTCACTCGGCGTGGTGCTGTACGAGCTCCTGACGAACGAACGTCCCTTCGACGGGAGCACCATCCCTGAGGTCTGCGCGAAGGTGCTGACCGGTCCGACTCCGCCGTTGCGGAGCCTTCACGGTGAAATCGACCCGGCGCTCCAGGCCGTGGTGTTTCGCTGCCTCGCGAAAGATCCGAAGGATCGTTTCCCCGACGTGCTCGCGCTGGCCGACGCGCTCCAGGCGTTTTCGGGCGCGCGTCGCGACACGGCGGGCTACCGCACCTGGGAACCAGCCGGAGAGCTCCTTCCACGCACGCGGAGCGGCGGCGATCTCGGGTCGATGGCGCCGCTCGCGACGACGCGGAAGCTCGACGTTCCACCGCGCGAGCGCCGCGCGCGCTGGATCGGCATCGGTGGCGTCGCGGCTTGCCTGTTGCTCGCGGCGGGTGCGTTCGCCAAGACCTACTTGGACCACGGCGGTAGCCTCGCCGATCTGGGATTTCCCGGTGTGAAGCTCGCGCCCGGTCCGGAGCCCGTCCCGCTCGATCGCGGGAACGGCTCCCCGGAACTCGCGCTGGGTGCTGCGCCTTCCGTCACTCCTCTCGCGACGGCCATCGATCCCGAAGACGCCGGCGCGCCCGACGCGTCGGAGCCACCGGCGGTGGAGCTGCCCTCCGCGGCTTCAGAAGCCTTCGCGCTGCCGCCGGCTTCGGAACCGCGCAGCGGCCGTCCTGCCAGCCCCTACGACGACAACCCCTACGAGCCGAGGCGCGAACCGTCTCGTTTTCGCGTCTACAGTAGCGATTTGCGCGAGGCGCTCGGCCGGGCAGGCGACGAGTACCGCCGCGGCCTCGAATCCCGAGAGGAGGAGCCGGCGCCCTCCGACGGGGGTACCGAGTCCGACGAGCCACCGCCCTCCGGCGATCCCGGTTCGAAACAGGACGATGTCAATCGGGACGCTCGGCCCGCCACCGACCCGAAGTCCGCGCCGGCCGGCGACGGTGCCGGTCACCGTTACGGGATCTGAGCTCGTTTTCTACCGACCGGGCCAGTGACCGCGCGCGCTTTCGCTGCGCCGTCTGGACACCGCGCGACGTAGCGACTACGGAAAATGTCCGCGAGGGGCGAAGGTTCCCGAGGACATTGGCGCGCGATGCGAGGCTCGACACCGTCAGGCGGGTCAACCCCAAGGGCGCGCGTGTCGCGGACCTTCGGCCTTGCCTCCTTTCGGAATCAGCCGCTGGCGTTCGCCGTCCTGCTGATCGGGCTGGCGCTGACGAGCGGCGCCTTCGTGCTGCTCCAGGCGCGAGAACGGCAGGCGGCGCGGCTGTCCTTCGAGCGCCGCGCCGCCCGTACGGTCGTGTCGTTCCGGGCGAGCCTGGAGCGCCCACTCGAGGTGCTGCGCACGCTGCCCGCGCTGTTCGAAGCGTCCGAAGACGTCACGCGCTTCGAGTTCAGGACGTTCGTGCGGCCCGCCCTGTCGCGCCATCCGGACATCATGGCGCTCGGCTGGATGCCGCGCGTCACCGCCGGCGCGCGCATGGCGTTCGAGGACGCCGCCCGGCGCGACGGCCTGCCCAATTTCGAGATCACCGAGCTCCGCGGCGCCGACTGGGTGCGCGCCGCCGATCGGCCCGAGTACTACCCGATCTTCTACGTCGAGCCGGATTTTCCACGTTTCATCGGCTTCGACGAGGCGAGCGAAGCCGGTCGAGCCGAAGCGCTGGCGCGCGCTCGAGACGGCGGAGAGCCTGCGGCTTCGCGTAGGATTGTCCTGCTCGGCGACCGCTCGGACGTCGCCGGCATCATCGTGTTCGTGCCGATCTACGCGCGCGGCGTGGTCCCGAGCGACGAAACGGCGCGCCGCCAGCTCTTGCGCGGCTTCGTCGTCGAAGTCTTCCGCTTTCCGTCGGTCTTCGAGGGCCTGAAGAAGCTCGAGGATCTGCGCGGGCTCGAGCTCGAGCTCTTCGATGTCACGGAACCTGGGCACAAGGAGCCGCTGTACGGTTTTCGTGGGCCGGGCGAACCGGCGCGTCGCAACGAGCTCGTGTCGACCGACGCCACGCTGCCGTTTGCCGGACGGAGCTGGTTGCTCGCCATCCGGGGGCCCGCCCCCGTCGCGGCCACGCCCTGGGTGGTGCTCGGCGTGGGCGTGCTCGCGAGCGCGCTCGCCGCCGCCGGCACGGGCGCGCTCGCGACGCTCCTGCGGCTGCGGCGGCGCATGCAGG
>DASXWF010000653.1:0-3479 GCA_036503835.1 Polyangiaceae bacterium
AGGTCGTCCTCACCGAGGAAGATCGCAGAGTGGGTGCCGGGCTTTTCCCGCGCGGCGCCCTCGACGCGGATCTGCAGCAGGTGGACGAACGAAAGCTCAACACCTGGCGCTTGACGCTTTCCGAGGTCGAAACCAACGAACTGCTCGAGGTGCAGCTCGTCAACGCCATCGCCCCGTTCCTCTTGAACGCGCGCTTGAAGCCGTTGATGCTGAGACAGCGCACGTTCGACAAACACATCGTCAACGTGTCGGCGATGGAGGGACAGTTCTACCGCCGCTTCAAGACGGACAAGCACCCTCACACCAACATGGCCAAGGCGGCGCTCAACATGATGACCCGCACGTCCGCCTCCGACTACGCCGAGGACGGCATCTTCATGAACAGCGTGGACACCGGCTGGGTCACGGACGAAGACCCGCTCCACCTCGCCCGGCGAAAGACGGAAGAGCACGGCTTCCATCCCCCGCTCGATATCGTGGACGGCGCCGCCCGCATCGTCGATCCGATCTTCGACGGCATCAACACGGGGCGCCACGTCTGGGGCCAGTTCCTGAAGGATTACAAACCGACGCCCTGGTAATTCGCCATGCGCGGAAGGACGCTCCTGGCTCTCGCGGCACTCGCGCCGATCGCGTAAGCTCCGTGCAGAGTGTGGCGAGGCTGCCGGACCGTGTCAGGGAGTCCCTGGCAGTGCCGCGGCCGCGAGCTTCGCGTCACCAGGTTGGGTACGTCGAACCGTGAGCGCGCACGGCGCTTGACGCGATCCGGCGAACTTTGACGCTGTGCGTTCCATGACGAAGCGCCGCAACGGCTGACCGAACCGTGACGGCATCTCGCGCGATCCGAATCCATACCTAAGGGTGATGACACTGCGTCCGGTCTCGGCGTACGCGCGCGAGATCAAGCCGCTCTTGCCCGCGCGCGCGTTCGAACCTGCGCGTTCGCGCTTGCTCTGGCTGCCGCTCCACACGGCGGTGATCGTCCTCGGCATGTACGCCATGGTGCGAGATCTGCCGAGTCCGTGGCTCTACCCCGTCATTTCCCTGGTGCTCGGCTGCTCCTTCGCCGGGCTCGTGTTCCTCGCCCACGAGACGCTGCACGGCGCCACCGTGCGCGAGCTGCGGCTTCGCCAGCTGGTGGGCTGGTTCGGGTTCCTGCCGTTCGTGGTCTCACCACGCCTGTGGATCGCCTGGCACAACCGCGTGCACCACGGGAACGCGAATCACAGCGGCGCCGATCCCGACGCGTATCCGACCCTCGCCGAACATCGAGAGAGCTCGCTGGTTCGCGTCTCGACGGATTGGTTCGGCATCGGAAGGCGACGGCTGCGCGGACTCGTCAGCCTGTGTCTCGGGTTCTCGTTCCAGAGCGCTCACGTGCTCTTCACGGCGACGCGGCGCGGCTACCTCACCCCGCGCGCGCACCGCCTGGCGGCCTTCGAAACCGGGCTCGCCGTGCTCGTCTGGATCGCTCTGGCCTTCGCGCTCGGCCCCTTGCCGTTCCTCGTCACGTGCGTCGCTCCGCTGGTCGTCGCGAACGCGCTCGTGATGGCGCACATCTTCACGAATCACGCGCTCTCGCCGCTCACGCCCGTGAACGACCCGCTCGCCAACTCACTCACCGTCACGGTGCCTCCCCTGGTCGAGTGGCTGACGCTCGGCTTCGGCTACCACGTCGAGCACCACCTGTTCCCGTGGATGAGCGCGCGCCACGCGCCCGCCGTCCGAGAGCTCGTCATCTCGCGCTGGCCCGAGCGCTACCAATCCTTGCCTCTCCTCGAAGCGCTGCTCCGCGTGCATCGCACCCCCCGCGTGTATGCCGACGACACGACGCTCGTCGATCCGGCGACCGGAGCCCGGCACGCGACGCTGGCTGCTCACGCGGCGGTCACCCCTCCGCCCGCGAACCCGAACGTCGAAGGTTGAGCTCGGCGTCAGCCACTTTCGGTCCCGTGCAGGCGCCGCGCCGGGCAGTTGGCAAGGCGACCCCGCGGCCCTACGGTTTGCTCCGATGATGAGCCCTGAATGGTTGGCGGCCCTTGCCCGCTACAATCGCTGGATGAACGACAAGCTCTTCGGGCTCGCCGCCTCGTTGAGCGACGAGGCACGCAAGCGCGACCGCGGCGCGTTCTTCAAATCGATCCACGGCACCTTCAACCACCTCTTGCTCGCCGACCGCGTCTGGCTCGGCCGCCTGACCGGCATCGCGGTTCCCGAGGGGTTCATGGGCCCCGGAGGCATCCGCAGCCTCGACCAGGAACTCTATCCCGACTTCGACGACCTGCGCCGCGAACGAGCGCTCACGGA
This sequence comes from Polyangiaceae bacterium, assembly GCA_036503835.1. Taxonomy (GTDB): domain Bacteria; phylum Myxococcota_A; class Polyangia; order Polyangiales; family Polyangiaceae; genus PMG-095. The sequence continues at coordinate 2,308 of DASXWF010000653.1, forward strand.
CGACGAACTCTCGGCCTGGGTCTCCGGCCTCAGCTACGAGCGGCTCGCTGCGCCCGTCACGTTCCTGCGCCGCCGCCAAAAGCAAGAGTGCCCGCTGTGGTGGGCGGTCGCCCACCTCTTCAACCACCAGACCCATCACCGCGGCCAGATCACGACGCTGTTGATGCAGGAAGGGCACGATCCCGGCGTCACGGACCTGTACGCGATGCTGCGCGAAACGCAGGGCTAGAATCGCTCCGCAGCGCATGCCGCGTCACAAGCCTTCCGGACCCGACCGCGCCGAGCTCGAACGGCTGATCAGCCGAAAAACCGGCGTGCCGCAGGTCGTGCTCGGTGAGCGCGTGCAGGAGCTCTGGAGCGGCTACGGCGAAATTCGGCGTGCGACTTTGTCGGACGCTTCGTCCACGCCGGTCATCGTGAAGCACGTGGTACCGCCGGGCCGCCTCGAAGCGAACGCCGCAGAGGCCCGGTCCCATCGACGCAAGCTCCGCTCTTACGAAGTCGAGTGCGCATTCTACCGGACCTACGCACGGCAGTGCGGCGAGGCGGCTCGAGTGCCCGCGGCGATTCACGCCGGGGTCGACGGTGATCGCATGCTGCTCGTACTCGAGGATCTCGACGCGTCCGGATTCGCCCTGCGCCGGCGCCGTGTCTCCGCGAGCGAGCTCGCGGCGTGCCTGCGCTGGCTTGCGCATTTCCATGCCCAATTTCTGGGCGCACGACCGGAGTCCCTCTGGAAGGTGGGAACTTACTGGCACCTCGCGACGCGCCCCGACGAGCTTCGCGCGCTCGGCGACTCCGCCCTCGAGCACGCGGCGCCCCTGCTCGACGAGCGACTGAACCGCGCTCGCCATCGAACCCTGGTTCACGGCGACGCGAAGCTTCAGAATTTTTGCTTCGCGCCCACGGGAGCTCGGGTCGCGGCCGTCGACTTTCAATACGTGGGCGGTGGAGTCGGAGTCAAAGACGTCGCCTACTTCTTGACGAGCTGCCTCACGCCCCGAGAGCTCGAGCGCGACGCCGAAACCCACCTCGACGATTACTTCCGAGCGCTGCGTGCCGCCCTCGAGGTGCGTGCCGCCCCGCACGCCGATCCGCTCGATGGAGACGCGCCGGACGCGAGCGCGCTCGAGGCCGAATGGCGAGAGCTCTACCCCGTGGCCTGCGCAGAT
>DASXWF010000654.1:0-3677 GCA_036503835.1 Polyangiaceae bacterium
ACGCTCTGCGAGCATCGCCACACGTTTGTATGCCCGCGTGAACCGCCTCCGTGCCGTCGGCTCCGAAATTTCGAGCGCGGCGGCGACATCGGCGACCTCCATCCCCTCGATGTAGCGCAACACGAACGCCAGCCGGTCGCGTGTGCGCACCCCGTCGAGAATCCGGTAAAAGCGCGCCAGCGCCTCCCGCGACTCGGGATTGTTCTCCACCACGCGGATGTCCGGCAACTCCGCCGTCGGCGCGATCCCCACGAGCCGCCGCACCTTTCGCCGCCGGAGCTCGTAACTGATGTTGTGCAGAGTCACCGAAACGAGGAACGCGCGCAGCGACCCCGGCTCGCGCAGCAACGCCGGCTTGATGAACAGCGTCGCGAACACATCCTGCACCACGTCCTCGACATCCTGCTCGGACCCGAGCGAACGCCGGACGATCCGCCGCACCAGCACCGAAAACCGACTCCAGACCGCGCGAGGCGCCGCGGGATCCCGAGCGATCAGCGCGCGAGCGAGCGTGGCATCATCCACCTGGAACAAGTCCACGGGCGCGGCCTCATGCGTGGGCGCAAGCTCGAGCACGGCACGATTCCTCACGGCGCCAGGGACTCCGCCGGCGACGGCAAAAGCCTGGAGCCGCCAGCCCGAGACTCGTACTCGCTGGTTTGCTCCGGCGCAAGGAAAGCACACACCCGATTCCACGCTCCTTGCAGAGTCACCGCTGTGCACCCCGACCTATCAACAAATTTCCGATGCACCATAAGCAGTGGCAACGACGTCGCGTTCCCGTCGCCCCATCGGTCACATTTCTGATCGATCCGCCCCCGCTCGCGTCACGGCATTACAACGGATCCCCGACCTGCCACGTCACCCGCAAACTCGTCACGAGCGCCCCGCTCATCGCGCCGCTCATCCCCGTCGTGCGCCCGCAGAAGCCCGGATCGCAGTGAGACCCGCGCCCGAGCACCAGCGCGCTCAACCCCGCCGCGATCCCCACGCGAAAGTGATCGCCCAGCACGTAATCGATCCCGCCGCCTGCGCGCAGCGTAGGCCCGACCACCGAATCCAAGACCTCCGACCCACCTGTGGCGTCCAGCGTCGTCCGCAACGACCCCCACCCGAGCCCGAGCTCCAGGTACGGATCCAAATCCCCCGCCTCGAGCAAATACACCCGCCCCACCACACCCACGCCGAGCGCCTCGCCACGCAACCCGCCCACCCCTGAAATCCGCCCGCCGCTCCGCACGAACGAAACCCCGCCCCCAAACCCAAAATACGGACTCACCCGATACAGCGCCGTCGCGCCGCCCCCTAACCCGGGCCCCAGCGCCTCACACCGCTCGCGCCCCGCGCCGTCCGAGCAACTCGACAGCGACAGCGTCGCCTCCGGCACCACCTCCACCGGTCGCCGCGACCGTTCCGGAGCACGCGTCAGGGCGGAGGACTCCACCTCGAGAGGAGGAGGTGGCGGCACCCGCCCGCTCCAGGGCACCACCGTTGGCGATGCGGGCGAAGCCAGAGCGCCCCCGGACCCGCCACCGAGCGCACCGACCGCACCGACCGCCGTCAAAACCGCACCGAACCAGCGCCGACACCTCGTCACCTCCCGATCTCGGCCGCCCGGCGCCGCGAGTTTCCTCAAAAACCGCGTTACGCCCTCGCGATCCGCCAAAACCGCCACTTTCCACGCCCACCGCGCATTTCCCTGCGGCTGGACCCGGGGACCCCCTGAGACTAGCCTTACTGCAACATGAGCAACGTCGACGACGAGCTCGCCCAGGCGCTCAAAGATTCGGAGGACGCGGCCCAGGCCGTACCGGCGCCCGTGGCCATGCCGGCCGTGCGCCAGTCGCCGCCCAAACGGAGCATCGGCCTCCTCGTCGGCCTCCTCGTCATGGGAGGGGGCGTCCTCACCCTCGTCTTTACCAACTTCAAAGACTCCATGATCTGGGCCAAGCCCGTCGACAAACTCGACCCGCAGGCGCTCCAGGGCCGCAACCTCCGCGTCCAGGGCACCTTGAAGCCGGGCACCCTCATGCGTCGCGACGACCCGTGCGAATTCCGCTTCACCGTCGTGCCCACGGCGACCGACGGCAAGCCTACGGGCGACAAAGAACTCGAAGTTCGCCTTCCGCGCTGCACCATCCCGGACAACTTCAAAGACGTCCCCGGCATGCCGACCGAAGTCACCGTCGAAGGAAAAATGGCCACCGCCGGCCACTTCGAAGCGTCGCAGGTCATGGCCAAGTGCCCGACCAAGTATGAAATGCAAGAGCGCGCCTCCAAAGGCGAACTTGCTCCGCACAAAGTAATGCCCGGCCTGTGAGCTCCACCAAAATGTGGGATCGCTTCCTCCGCGCCTGCCGTCGCGAACCCGTCGACGCAACGCCCGTCTGGTTCATGCGCCAAGCCGGCCGCTACATGGCCGAGTACCGCAAGATCCGCGAAAAACACACCCTGCTCCAGATTTGCCGACAGCCGGAGCTCGCGGTCCAGGTGACGCTCCAACCGGTGCGCGCGTTCGAAGTCGACGCAGCGATCTTGTTCGCGGATATTTTGTTGCCGCTCGAGCCGATCGGCGCGTCGTTCGAGTTCGCGGCGGGTGAGGGCCCCGTCATCCACGAGCCGATTCGCGATCGCGCCGGTGTCGAGAAACTGCGCCCCTTCGAACCCGAGCAAGGCCTCCCGCACGTCCTCGAAGCCATTCGTTTGCTGCGGAAAGAACTCGACGGCAAAACCCCGCTCATCGGCTTCGCGGGCGCCCCGTTCACCCTCGCGAGCTACCTCATCGAAGGCGGCAAGAGCAGCCACTTCGCGAAGGTAAAGCGCTTCATGTACTCCGAGCCCGAGCTCTTCAACGAGCTCATGGGCAAACTCGCCGAAGTCGTCCGCCGCTACCTCCGCGCGCAGATCAAAGCGGGGGCGCAAGCGGTACAGCTGTTTGACTCTTGGGTCGGGTGCCTGGCGCCCAGCGACTACCAGGCGTTCGTGTTGCCGCACGTGCGGCACATCCTTGCGGACGTCGAGCAGACGGGCGTGCCGGTGATCCACTTCGGTACGGATACCGGGAGCTTGTTGGAACTCCAGAAACAAGCCGGCGGCACCGTCATCGGCGTCGACTGGCGCACGCCGCTCGACGAAGCGCGCCGGCGCCTGGGCGACGGCGTCGCCTTACAAGGAAACCTGGACCCCATCCTGCTCTTCGCTCCGAAGGACGTACTCTTGCGGCGCGTCGACGAAGTCCTCGAGCGCGCGGGCGGCAAACCCGGCCACGTGTTCAACCTCGGCCACGGCATCCTCCCGGAGACGCCGCCCGACGCTGTGAAACTCGTCGCCGAGCACGTCCATCGGCGCACGGGCCGCTGAGCGCCCGCGTCGCCGGTGCCCCACGTGGGCGCCGGCGAAACGCCCACGTGGGCGCGATCGAGCGCCGGCCTGCACGGCGGCTCGGCGGTGCGTTGCTGCGGCGGGATTTCAGGAAGAAAATCGCGGAGCTGCGCACGCCCCGAGGTCTGCTACGCTGCGCGCCCTCCTCCTCCCGCATCGTCTAAAGGCAGGACAAGGGACTTTGAATCCCTGAATCGTGGTTCGAATCCATGTGCGGGAACTGCTGCCTCCACTCGCAGGTGCTCGGGCGCTCCGCGCCCTGCGCGCCTGCGGTCTCCTCCAAGCGTCCGTCCTCG
>DASXWF010000655.1:0-5314 GCA_036503835.1 Polyangiaceae bacterium
AGGCTGAGTCATCGCTGACGCGTTCGGTCACGATAGCACCCTCCAGGAGACTTCGCGCGAAATCGCAGTGACCGGTCCGCTTTCGGAAGACGCCTCTTTGGAGCCGGTTCGCGGTTCATCGGTCGAGCCCGGAGAGCGCCGCTCGTGGACATCTCGGGGCGCGTGCCCCATAGACCCACAACAGACGACATCGAACCAGCTTTCACCTCATCACGCCTCACAGTGCCGCAACTCGCCCCGCAGGCCTCGAGGCCAACCGGAGCGGCCGCTGACAGAGTGTCTTCGAGCTCGCACGTGAACGGCTGAGCTCACTCGCGACGGACGAGGCCTGGCTCGGAATCACGGCAGCGGACAGCTCGTGCACCGGAAGCGTCTCGAACTGAGCCAACCCGGGGCATGCGTAGGTTTCGCGCGACGAGCGGCAGGATAGGAACGCGTGTCGATCAGTGTGCGTGCTTCGAACAGCAGCGTCCATCGCCGGCCTGGCGCTCGGTGCCCAGCGTTTCCTCGGACAGGGCTCGAAGCCCGCACGTCGCCGGTCGAGGCGCGAACTCGGAACGATTTCCGTTCAGCATGGTTCTAGCGGGGGCGCCTTCGGCGTCCCCCGCCTGACGCGACATGTAAGTCTTGGAAGAACAGATCACGATCGTCGCGAGCGGGAACCGAGCCAACGCGAGAAACCGGCGGGGCCGGCGCCCGCTGTCCTTCGACCTGGAAGCGACGCGCGACGTGAAAGCTCGTTCCGGAAGGCGGCGGGAGCGTCCTGGCTGCTTCCCGCCGGGGAAGTGATCCCCACGCTTGGTCTCGTCTGTTTTCGGGGCCCCAGCCCCGAAAACGGGTTTTCGAAACTGGACCTCTTTGTCCATGACCTGGAGCCTCATGGGTTTCTAGAGAGCGACGCAATTGCCATCAACCTTCGAACCGTCAGCTTGATTCCTCGATTTCCACTCCTAGCCATGGGTCCTCAGATAAGTGCTATTCGCGGAGGTGCTGCATATGGCCCCTCGTCCTCTGACTTCGGGCGAAATGGGCGCGCTGCTCCGGGTCACGAGCGCTTTGGGTGAGCTGGCGACAAAACGTGTGGACGGCGGTGTTTCGTGGCGCGGGACGACACTCCGTCAAAAAAAAACAAACGAACGACTCGCCTTATCAGCGTAGCTTTTCGTGTGACGACGAAACCCCCATGGGTTTCACAATTCCCCCGAGTGATGCTCCACGATGGACGAAGTGGGGAACTCTGCATCGCCGAGTAACAATTGGTGTTGACAGGGATCGGGTCCCGCGCCTATGGAGCGCCCATGGCTAAAACCGATATCGACAGCAGAATCAGGGGGATGGTCGAGGCGTTCGCCGGTGACCTCGCCGGGCTCATTCGCGAATCCGCGATGGAGACCGTGCGAGATGCCCTCGGTGGCGTGCCCTCTGGTCGGCGCGGCGGCGGTGCGGCGCGTGCAAGCGCTGCAAGCGCGGGCCGGCGCTCGCTGCCGAAGGGCGCCAAGCGTCCGCCGGACGAGATCGTCAAGCTCACCTCCCGCTTGCTCGAGTACGTCAAGGGTCACAAGGGCGAGCGCATCGAGCAGATCGCGAAGGGCATGGGCGTGTCGACTCGCGAGCTCAACCTGCCGGTGAAGAAGCTCATCGCCAACAAGTCGATCCGCACGCGCGGCCAGAAGCGCGCCACGCAGTACTTCACGAAGTGATTCGCGTCCCACCTGGGACCGCTCCCGCATCAGCGCGATTCCCCGGCGAATCGCGCTGATTGCGGGGCTAAAACCGCGTCACCGCACGGACCTCGAGGCCGGACGCGTGCGGAGCCACGTCGATGGCCACGGCTTTCCGCGAGGAAGGCCAGAGCACCCACGTGAGCGCAAGCGCCGCCGCGCCGACACCGGCGCCGACGAACCCGACGGTCGCCAGCGTGCTCGCCGTTCGATGTCGTTCGCCCGCTGCCGTCAAGGCCTCACAGTTCGGCGAACGGGGAGCCCCCGGCGCACACGGGTCCTCGGTGCCTTGTGATTCTTCGTCCACGAGCGGTTGCAGTCGCGCGATGTCCGCGCTCGCGTTGGCGCGCACGACGGCGTAGCCGATCCCCAGCCCCAGCCCTGCGAGCGTCAGCGCGCCTTCGGCGACGAGCGTGGCCTCGCGAGCTCCGAACGACGACTTCCGGGCGTTCGGCGCGTCGGGCGCTGTGGGTGCCGAGCGGATCACCTCGCTCGCGGCCTCCGGTGCCGGCGCAACGGGCGCGGCCTCGGACGGGAGCACGAGCTCCAGCGTTCGATTCTCTCCCGCGCGCACCTCGATGTCGGAGACGAAATCGTGGCGGCCGCGCGCGCTGGCGGTGACGCGATGCCGGCCGGGATCGATCGGCGTGGCCTGGCCCAGCACGGCGGCATCGACCGCATTTCCATCGACGGCGACCGCCAGCTCTTCGAGGCCGGGCGGCGCGACCAGCGTGAGCTTCGGCACGCGGGTCAGCATGCGCTGAATGGCGAGCGTCAGGAGTTGCTGGACGTCCGGAGCCTTGGCTCCGCCCCGAATCAGCTCCGCGGCTCGCGCGTAGTCGAGCGACGCCGCGACGAGCGCGCCCATCTGCTCCTCACAATGCGCCAGGTGATAGCGCAGCCCGGGGGTCTCCTTGATGGCGAGCGCCTCGCGAAGCTTCTCGGCTGCCTGGGACCACGCCCCGGTTTCTTCCAGCACCATGGCCTCGGAGAAGAGCCGCTTGGCCGACTGGATGTCGGAGCTCTGGGCACGGAGCAGGCTCGGGAACGCCAGGATGCAGAATGCGAAGGGCGCGAGCCTGCGGGTAAGCAAGGGTCTTGTCATCGTTTCTTTCCGCTGTCCCGCTCGGTCGGTCGGCACGCGGCAAAAGTTTCGTCCCACCCCGCGTTTTTTCGTTCGAGGCTCAGTACGCCCCGGAAACCGAAAGGCCGAGGCCCGAGGCCGAGGACACTTGCGGCAAGACGCGCAGGTTCGCGGCGGGGTGAGCCTCGTACTCCGGCAGGACGAGCCACAAGCAAAGCGTCGCGGCCGAGGCAATGGCCCCGCCGAGGAAAGCTGCGCTTGCGATTTCGCGGCTCTGCTCGCCACGATCGACCGCGTCTGCCAGGGCTTCACAATCGGCTGACGAACTCCCGGCGGCGCAGGTCGTTCCAGAGGCGCGCAGCCTGGCCGCGAGGTCGGACGCCTCGTCGTCGGCCGCGTCGGCATGGAGCGTGAAGCCCGCGCCGATGCCGATGCCGACGAGCGACAGGACGGCGCCGGACAACACGACGATCGTACGCGGCTCGACGCCACGTCCGTCCGTCGCGCGAGGCGGAGAGTCGGAGGGAACGGGGCGCTGCGCTTCCGGCGGAAGCGCGGCGCCCGCCGGCGAAGCCGGAGCGGCCGTCTGGAGCTCGAGACGAACCTGAGCGGAGTCGCCGGCCTGCACCGCAACGACGACCTCGCGATCGGCGTACCCGCGCGCGCGCGCACGGATTCGCCGCTCTCCGGGCTCCACGAACAGCTGGCGTCCGAGCGGCGTCACACCGTAAGCAACACCGTCGACGAAGACCTCGGCGCCCGAGGGCCGCGTTTCGACGTCGAGCACGCCGACCTCGGCACGCACGCGATTGAAGAGATCGCGAAAGCGTTTGTTCGCGTCCTTCATCTCGTTGCGCGAGCTCACGGAGAAGGTGCGCAGGCACTCGTCGAGGTGCTCCGCAGCGTCCCGGGCGAGACCGATCTCCGCTTCGGTGCGGCCGAGATTGCACGCGATGTCGAAACTCTTCCTGAGCGACCAGGCCTCGCGATACTGCGTGAAAGCCGCCTGATAGTCGCCGGCGCCGAACGCGCGATTCCCGGCGCGAAACAGCTCCTCTGCACGGTCCAGCTCTTCGGCGCGAGCCCCCGAACCGACGAGCACGAAGAGCGCGCCGAGAGCGAACGCCGCTACTCGAGCCATGGATCGCGCTTCTTCTTGCGCGGCGCTGCGGACTGCGAAGGCTCCGAGGGGAGGTCTCGAAACTCCACCTCGGGCGGGCGAGTTTCGGCCGTCGACGGCGGGGAGTTCGCCGTCGTGCCGGCGCCCGTCACGACCGAACCCTCGCGAACCTCCGGTGTGGACTTCGGGTCGGCCGCGGTTCCCGAAGGAGCTCCAGGCTCTTCGGTGACACGAATCGCGACGATCACACCGAGCGCGATCGCGAGGAGCGCGAGCGGAATCAGCCACCCGATACGCTGCGGCCGAGGCTGCGGCGGTGGTGGCGCCGAAAGGCGAAGCTCCGTCGGCGCTCTTCGCGGATCGACGTGCGAGGCGAGCAGCACGGGTTTGATCTGGATGGTCCGATGATCCGAGCTGGGCGCGAGCGGGCGCGGCGCCACGTACACGCCCGCCTGTTCGGGAACCGTGTCTCGAATCACGTGACTCGGCTTCGGCAGGTCCCGAACCGTGTCGGAGTCTCGCGGGTCCTTCGACTCGTTGGCCATGGGCACGCGGGCGATGGGCCCCGGGAGTTTCCAAGCTTTTGGCTCGGGTGCGCAAGCCTTCCTAGCGCTGCGAGCGGCTGCGCGCTTCCGGTATTCCCGGGGCCGACGCCCGGTGGACGGCCCGGCGACATCGGACGAAACCGGCGCGTAACCCGGCAGAACTCTTCGGGATCGCGGTTCTACTCCACGCCTCGCCCGCTTCGTTATAGAAGCGGCGTTCGCCCCGGCTGTATTCAGGAATGTGGCCGGATTGCACCAAGTATGCGAGCGGTGCCGCACTGCATCTCATGACCAAGAGCCTGTTGTTCCCCGCCTTGCTCGCCGGCTTGATCGGTCTGAGCGCACCGGCGTACGCGTCCGCCAAGGGCGCGCCGCGCACGCACGTGGTCGCATCGGGCCAGCGGCTCGGCTCGATCGCGAAGCGTTACAACGTGAGCATCGAAGCCATCTGCTTCGCGAACGACATTCGCGAGCGCGATCCGATCCGTCCCGGCCAGCGCCTCGTGATTCCGGATCGGGCGGACAAGGACGGCAGCCAGGCACGGGCGACGCGCGAGGCGACGGAGCGTCCGAAGGAGAGCGGCAAGCCGACCCTGCGCGCGTCGCTCGAGCGCCCCGGCCCGGCTTCTGCGAGCAAGACGCGGCGGCGCGGCGGCCCGAGCTGGTCGGACTACGCCCGCAAGCCGAAGCGCAAGAGCTACATCGAGCTCCAGAACCACAACGCCAAGTGGCGCGGCCTGGTCATCGACTCGAAGGGCAAGATCCGCCCGAGCGCGCGCCAGGCCATCTCGGGATTACTCGGAGCGACGGGTGACCACCCGGGCGTTCCCGATCGGTTGATCCG
>DASXWF010000656.1:0-2867 GCA_036503835.1 Polyangiaceae bacterium
CTCCGTCTCCTCGAGGGGCTCGCCGTCGTAGGCGTCGCCGTACTCGGCGCCGCAGCCGGCGCTGAACGCGAGGAGCGTGAGAGGGAGTGCCTTGCGTAGTGTGCTTGAAATCATGTTCGCTTGTCTCCGTGCGTGCGCGCCGCCGTACCTGCGGCATGACCGCGCGCGCTTTCCTGGGTCGAAGACAAACGTAGTGACCGGTGCTCGATTCGTATTGGACGATATTGCAAGTCCCATGCTCCCAGAACACGGCTTGTTTGGAAGGCTCGTCACGACACTCGTGCCGAGAGATCACGAGTATCGATCCAGCGCTTTCTAGCGTGCCGCCTGCGGCGTCTTCGGCAGGCGCTGGAGCTCGCGGCTCACGAGCTGGACCAGGCGCTCGTTCTCCTTGGTCAGCGCCGTGCTCCGGTCGTGCAGGATCGCTCGTTCGCGCTCGAGCACCGCGAGCCTCGCGAGGAGATCGCGCGTCGCCGCGGATCCGGCCTTCGCGGCTTCCGAGACGTCGGTGCGAGCGTTGGACACTTCGGAGTCGAGCTCGCTCACGCGCTCGTCCGCCGTCTGCACGACCTGGCTGTTCGCCTCGATGCGGTCGGTCACCTTGGCTGCGGCCTCGAGGATCGCGCGGACCGCACCTGCAAACGCCGGCAGCGCCGCGAACTCGCGCAGCTCGCTGCTCGCGAGGCTTTCCACGGCGTGGACGTGACGGACTTCGTCGTCGATCACGACCTGCCGGGTCACGCTCTGCCCCGCGGCGATGTCGAAGACACCTTGCGCGGGGTCTTCGCGGTCGCCGTGAGCGAAGTCGGCGGCCCGGCTGGCCCCAGCCTTGCGAACCGGAACGGCGACCCGGACCGCTTCCGCCTTCCGGTTCGTGATCTGGTACTTGCGATCGATGCGAATCCGGCTGCGGCTCGTGAGCGTGCCGTCGTCGAAGGAGATGGCGGTGAGCGTGGTGACGCTCTCGTTCGAGAGCTGGGTGAGCTCGACGTCGAGCTCGTCCGCGAACGACAGCAGCTTCGCGGCGCCGGGCAAGAGGCGCGGCAGCACGGTTTCGCCGGCGAAGCCCGACGGACCGAAGAACGCGACCGGGCCCTCCGGCAAGGTTTGCTCGGTCGTGTTGCGGACGCGCACGCTGCGTTTGCCGAGCGTGTTCGGGCCTGCGAACCAGACGAGCGGGCGCGCATCGACCGCAGCTTCCAGGAACGGCACGAGCGAGCTCGCGTGCGCGTCGAGGTTGATCCGCTCGCGCGCGCGGTAGAGGAACGAGCCTGCCTCCGGCGAGCGACGGCCGGTCGACGGCGTGGGCAGGGTGTCGACCTTGCTCGTCGCTTCGTGGGTCGTCGGCGGAGCGAGCACGACCGCCCCGTCGGAGCCGAGCTGCGGAACGGCGAAGAACCCTTCCGATCCCTCCAGCGCCGCGCGACGCGCGTACGCCGGCGGACCGAATCGGGTCGCGAACGAGTCCGGACGGGCGCTGGCGAACGTCAGCTCCACGTTCGCCCAGCGCTCCTCGCCGTCGTTGTGAACGAGGGCGTTCCCCGCCACGCGCGCCTGATTCCCCGCCGCCGGCAGCAGCATGCGGTAGAGCGCGCGCCAGACCGGCGCTTCCGTGACGTACCCGACGCGCAGCGGCCCTTTCGCGACGCGCAAGGCAAGGGCATGCTCGGGCGCGGCCACGCGTCGCTTCGGATCGTCGAGGGCGCGATCGATCAACTCGCGCCGCCGGGGATCGCGCGGGCGCACGCGCGTGATCTCCGATCCACGGAAGCGCTGCAGACCCCGCTCCCGACTGGCGAGCGTGATGTAAAAATCGTCGATCGTCGCCGGGACGGCTTTCGCCTCGTACGGGTCCGGGTCGGCGAGCGGAATCGGCGGGGCGTCCGTGATGGACACCACCCGGCCCTCGCTGCGACCGGCCTTCGAAACGACCTCGACCTCGCTCGAGATCAGACTCTCCATCACCGAGCGGTAGCCGATCGGACCGTTTTCCTTCAGCAGCGAGAGCCGCGCGAGCAAGGCTTCTCGAGCCTCCAGCGTCGCGAAGTCGAAGCTCGGCACGGTTCGAGACCCGCCGGAGAGCACCGTCAGCGTCCGCAGCGCGTCGTCGAAGTGCGGTTTCGGTACGACGAGCTCGAGCGGCGTTCGTCCCTCGACGCTCCCCGCGCGCTCGAAGTACGCGACGCCGGCTTCGTAGAGCTCCACCTTCTCGAGCGGGAGCGCCTGCTTCGCGAGCCCGCTGTCCGGTCCCTTCGCGGGTGCAACAGGAGCTGCTCCACAGTGACAGGCCAAGAGCAGAGAAAACCCCGCAACCGTCCGCACCAATCGCTGCATGGAGAAAGCGACAGCGCGCGCCCGCCGTTGTTCCCAGACTAGTCCTCGGTCAGTCTTGGCAGGAGCAGATCTCGATCGGCGCGAGTGGCCCGACGCCAACGCGACAAAACCGGCGCGGCCGGCACGCCGCTGTCCCTCGGCTCGCGAATGACGCTGGGCATGTCAGCCGCCCGCGCAGCGAGTCCACCGCAGGAAACATGCCTTCCCCCGACGCACTGCGATCTTCGCGTTCGGAGAGACAGCCGTCCGCCGGCCTCGCCGGTTTTGTCGCGTGGCCCATGGCGGCCCGCGCCGATCGTGATCTGCTCGCGCCAAGACTGTCGGGGTAGTGCTGGTGGAACCCAAGGCGAGCGTGGGAAAGGGGGTCAGAACTGGGAGAAGAAGCTCCAGAGCGTCGGGCCCGCGTCGGGCGCGAAGCGGTGGTCGGCGTTGTACTCACACTCGACCACCGGGTAACCGTCGCTGCAGTCCTGGTACTCGACGCAGCTGCACGGCTGGAACTCCGAGTCGAGCTCGTCGCACCAGCTCGGCTC
>DASXWF010000657.1:0-3384 GCA_036503835.1 Polyangiaceae bacterium
CCGACGGCGAGCTCAGGCACGGCGCGCTCGAGCGCTTCTTCGACCTCACGCTGCAGGTCGGCCTTCACGAGCCCCTTGCGCCATTCGGAGCGGTCCGCCAACCGCAAGTACACGTCCGTCTGCTCGAGGCCCATCGGGTCCGTGGCGAGCTCGGGAGCACCCGTCTTGCTGACGACCTGCCGCACCTCGGGGATGCGCTTGAGCGCTTGCTGCAAGCGCCGGTCGGTCGCGACCGATTCGGAGAGCGCGACCCCGGGCAAGCGCCGGGCCTCGACGAGCACGTCACCCTCGTCCAGCTCCGGCACGAATTCGGCGCCCAGGCGAAAGAACAGCGCGATCGCAGCGACGACCCCGAACAGCGCCGCGAGCAACACGGGGACGGGACGGCGCGAAAGCCGCCCCGAGAGCGGGGCGTACAGGCGCCGGAGTAGCGCGAAGACGCGCGTTTCGTCGTTTCCGGCGTGTGGGCGCACGACGTAGCTCGCCAGCACGGGCACGAGCGTGAGTGAGAGCACGAAAGCTCCGGCGAGCGCGAAGAGCACCGTGCAGGCCATCGGCCGGAACAGTTTGCCCTCCACGCCGGTGAGCGAGAGCAGCGGCAGGTACACGATCGCGATGATCGCTTCTCCGAAGAGGCTCGCCGCGCGCACTTCGAGCGTCGCGCTTTCGACGACGCCCAGGCGCTCTTCGGCCGTGAGGTCGCGCGCGAGCTCGGTGCGCCGCTCCGAAAGCCGCCGCACGGTGTTCTCCACGATGATGACCGCACCGTCGACGATGAGCCCGAAATCGATCGCCCCGAGGCTCATGAGGTTGCCCGACATGCCCAGCGCGCGCATGGCCACCACCGCGAACAGCAGCGCGAGCGGGATCATCAGCGCCACGACGAGCCCCGCACGCAAGTTGCCGAGCAGGAGAAGCAACACGAGCGTGACCAGTGCGGCGCCCTCGAGAAGGTTGACCGCGACCGTGCGAATCGTCCGCGAAACGAGCTCGGAACGGTCGTAGAACGGCTCGATGCGCGTGCCCGGCGGAAGCGACGGCTGAAGTTCCGCCAGCTTCTTCTTGACGGCCGTCGTGACCGCCAGCGAGTTCTCGCCGAGCAACATGAGCGCCACGCCGACCGCGACTTCGCCTTCGCCGTTCTGGGAAGCCGCCCCGCGTCGCAGTCGCGGGCCGAAACGCACGTCGCCGACGGTGGCGATCGTGATAGGAATGCCTTCGGGCGTCGCGCCGATCACGACCTGCGCGAGGTCCTCGAGGCTCGTGACGAGGCCCTTCGTCCCGATGACGAAGTGCTCGCGCGCGTGTTCGATGTAGCCACCGCCTGCGTTGGCGTTCGACTTTTCGAGCGCTCCGATGACTTCGGCTACCGATACTCCCGTGGCCTGAAGGCGCTTGGGGTCGAGCACGACTTGGTACTGGCGGTCTTCGCCGCCGAAGCTGTTCGCCTCGATCACGCCCGGCACGGTGCGGAGCACCGGCGCGATCTGCCAGTCGAGGACCTCTTCGAGCTGCATCAACGTGAGGCGCTCGTTCTTGACGACGAATTGAAAGACTTCGCCGAGACCGCTCGAAATAGGGCCTATTTCCGGGCGCCCGTAGCTCTCGGGAACGGCTTCGAGGGCCTCGCTCATGCGCTCGTTGACGAGCTGCCGCGCGAAGTAGATGTCGGTGCCGTCTTCGAACACGACGGTGACGACGGAGATGCCGTATTTGGAGATGGAGCGGACTTCGGTGGTCTTCGGGATCCCCGCCATCGCGCGTTCGACGGGGACACTGACGTACTGTTCGACTTCGACGGGGGACAGCGCCGGCGCCGAGGTGATCACTTGCACCTGAAGGCTGGTGACGTCGGGAACGGCGTCGACCGGGAGCTTCATTGCGGAGCGCACGCCGAAGAACACGAACAGCAGCGTCGCCACGAGCACGAGGGGCCGGTGGCGGAGGGACCAGGAGACGACGCCGGAGAGCAAGGACATCAGTGATGATCGTCCTCGGCGAACGACTCCTTCAGAAGTAGGCTCTTCAACGTGAACGCCCCGTCGCTCACGACGAGCTCGCCCTCGCCGAGCCCGACCAGCACCTCGACCTTGCCGACGCTCTCCGCGCCGAGGGTGACTTCGTGCGGTTCGAACTCGCCGCTGTCGAGCTTGACGAAGACGACCTTGCGCCCGGCCACCTCGCTCACCGCGGTGCGCGGGACGACCAGACGCGGCTCGGCCGCCTGCGGGCTCGGCAGCGCGACCTCGGCGGTGCCGAAGAGGCCGATGCGCAGGAGGTCGTTCCGATTCTGGAGGCGGATGCGCGCGTTGATCGTGCGCGCCGCCGGGTCGACGGCCTGGCCGAGGTATTCGACGGAGCCGGTGAAGCGCTCGGATTCGAAGGCGTTGAAGCGGACCTCCGCCGGCGCGCCGGTTCGCAGGCGGCCGAGATCCTTTTCGAAGACGCGGCCCAGAAACCAGAGCTCGTCGAGCGCTGCGATGGTGCCGAGGGTGCGATCGGGGGTTACGGGTTGGCCGACGACCGCGTCGCGGCTGACGACGGTGCCGTCGAGGGGCGCGCGCAAGCTGACGGCGATGGCGCCCGAGGTTGCTGCGCCGAGCGCGCCGAGCTCTTGCCCGAGCGAGCGCGTCTCGACCTCCAGGGCGTTCGCCTCCGCTTCCGCGTCAATCACCGACTGCTCCGTGGCGAGCCCTTCGGCGAGGAGCTTCTTCAAACGCTCGACGTTCGCGCGCGCGGCCGCTCCCTTCGCCTTGGTCGTGGCCTGAGCCGATCGCACGCGGGTGATTTCGGGGACACGCACGACCACGAGGACGTCACCTTTTTTTACGGTCGCTCCTTCGCGCAGCCGGACCTCTTCGATGCGGCCGGCGGCCGGCGACGAGATGCGCGCGATGCGGTCCGGATCGCCGGCGAGCTCGCCCGGCAGCGCGAGGGTTTCGGCGAGGACTTCGCGGCGCGCAGGAGTCAGCGCGAGCTTCGCGGCGCGCGCTACCTCGTCCGAGAGCCGCACCCGGCGCAGCAGTTCGCCGTGCTCGGCGTGATGAGGCCGTGCCTCGTGCCCGTGGCCGGCTTTCTCGCCCTGCGCGGCGTGCGCGGCGTGCTCACCGTGCTCTGCGTGGGGCTCGGGTGGTCGCGGGCGATCGCACCCGGCAACGCCCAGCGCCAGACCCAGCCACGCTCCCCTGTTTCCAACGTCGAGCACCGTCCGAACGACGGCACGCCCATTCCTTCTGAAAGTCACGCTGACACCTCCGCGCCGCGCGCTGCGCGCGGCCGCGTTCACTCGCCGCACGCGCGAAAGCGGGCGGCCACTTCTGGGTTCAGCAGGCGTCTACAGCGACGGCGGAACCGTGCTCGGCCTGCTCACGAAGCTCAGACAGC
>DASXWF010000658.1:0-2037 GCA_036503835.1 Polyangiaceae bacterium
GAGAAGCCGCCGCCCCCCCCACCTCGTTGGGAACCCAAGCCCGAAACCGCGCCGCCGCCCGCGGCCGCCGAAGCGGGCAAGGTGCTCACCGCCGAACCCGATCCGAACGAGCCGGTCGATCTCACCGGCGAGGGCTTCATCACGGGCACCGGGGACAGGTTCGCCGGCGGGGTCACCGCCGCGAGCGGGTCATCGAAGACCGCCGTACGCAACGTTCAGGCGGCGGCGACGGGCGTCGGCAAGGGCTCGAACGCTCCGCTCGGCCCCCCCGTTCCCAAGGTGGATCTCTCACGACCACCGAGCTTGCGCGGCGCCTCGCGCGACTGGAGCGACTGCCAATTCCCCGCCGAGGCGGACGCGGAAGGGCTCAACACGGCGCAGGTGAAGATCCTCATCACCGTGAGCACGCAGGGTCGAGCCAAGTCCGTAACGGTGCTGAGCGACCCGGGGTTCGGTTTCGGCCGGCAGGCGCGCCAGTGCGCATTCCGCAAGAACTACGACGCGGGCCTGGACGTGTTCGGAAAGCCGGTCGAAAAGTCGATGGCGCCCCTCACGGTGACCTTTCGTCGCTGAGCCGGGGCGTCTCGCGGCCTTCGCTCGAAAATCCGGCGAAAATCCGTCGGAGTGGTACTAGCGGGGGCGCCTTCGGCGTCCCCCGCTCGACGAGACATGTAAGTCTTGGAAGAACAGATCACGATCGTCGCGAGCGGGAACGATGTTAACGCGAGAAACCGGCGGGACCGGCGCCCGCTGTCCTTCGACCTGGAAGCGACGCGCGACGTGAAAGCTCGTTCCGGAAGGCGGCGGGAGCGTCCTGGCTGCTTCCCGCCGGGGAAGTGATCCCGACGCTTGGTCTCGGTTGTTTTCGGGGCCCCAGCCCCGAAAACGGGTTTTCGAAACTTGACCTCTTTGTTCATGACCTGGAGCCTCAAGGGCTCTAGAGTCACGATTCGTGGACGACCGCCTGGAACAGCTCGCGCGCGTCGAGCTTTTCGCGGGGCTCAAGCCGCACGCCCTGGAGCTCATCGCGAAGGTGGCAGCCGAGGAGACGCACGCCCTCGGCACCAAGATTTTTCAGCACGGGGACGCGGGCGACAAGCTCTACCTGATCCTCGAGGGCAAGGTGCGCATCAGCCGCGAGGTGCCGGGAATGGGCGAGGAGGCGCTCGCCGTGCTCGGCCCAGGCCAATTGTTCGGGGAAATGGCGCTGCTGGACGAGTCCCCGCGCTCCGCCGACGCCCGCGTCCACGAACGTTGCCGCCTGCTCGCCATCGCCAAGGACGGCTTCGACGACCTGCTCTTTTTGCACAAAGACCTCGCCTACGAGGTCCTCTGGAGCATCGTCCGCATGCTCGTCACCCGCCTGCGCGAGACGAACGACAAACTCACCTTCTTGTCCGTGAGCGGGAAGTTCTAGCCCTCGGCTTTGGGCGGTCGGGGTCGGAGTGGCTTGCTTTGGGCTATTTTTTGCCGCCAAGGCGCCAGAAAGACGCCAGGGCCCGCCACCGGAATTTTTTTGGGTTGGTCGCGCGACGGCGCGCACCGTGATTCGAAACCGGCTCGTAAATTTTCGATCAGCCCGACCCCCCCAAAATCCCTCTGGCAGGCCCTGGCGTCTTCTTGGCGACTTGGCGGCACAAGACCCTTCTCAGCCCACCCGACAACCGCAGGCCCACGACAGCCCTGCTGACGGCAAGGTTTCCTAACAACCGGCGAGGCCTCCCAGGGTCGGGACAAGGCTGACCAAACGAACGCAACTAAACACCTGGCACCGAAAGTTTGACTTCGCAACACCCGTTCAGTAGATTGGGGTGGCAATGCAAGGGCTCACGAAGCGCCAGGAGCAGACGCTCGATTACATCCGCAAGTCGATCGAGGAGCGGGGCTACCCGCCCACCCTGCGGGAAATCGGCGAGTACATGGGGATCCGCTCGACGAACGGGGTGAACGACCACCTCCGGGCGCTCGAGCGGAAGGGGTACCTCACCCGCGAGGACATGAAGTCGCGGGCGCTCAGGCCGCGCGATCTCGAGGAGA
>DASXWF010000659.1:0-7467 GCA_036503835.1 Polyangiaceae bacterium
GGCGGAGCGACAGGCGGCGCGAGCGGAGCTGCAGCGGGCGCGGCCGAAATCACGGGCGCTGGCGGTGCGGCGGGCGGCGCAGCGGCAATCGCCGGCGCTGGCGCGGCGGCCGGTGCAGCCGCACTCAGGGGCGCGAGGGGAGGTGCAGCGGGCGGCGCACCCGACACCCCACCCGCGAGTGGAGGGCTCGGCGCCGTAGGTGCGCCGGCGCCGGGCCGCGGAGGTGCGGCAACGCGTTTCGGGGGCACCGACCCGGAAGGCGGTGCCGGTGCAGGCGCCAGGATCACCGGCGGCGGTGGAGCCGAAAGATCCGGCATCAACTGCTGCGCTGGAACGGGACCGGGCGGAGGGGGCGGCAGGATGTCGGGCAGCGCGAGCGGCGGCAGCGGTTGCGCGGTCGCCGGCGGATCGCTCTTGCCCTCCGGCGGAGGCGCGACGGATTCACGGCGGGGCTTGGGCGGCGGAGCGAGCTTGCGTCCGGTGGTCGGCGGCGTCGAATCGAAGCGCGGGCCGGGCGGATCGGAGCGCGGCACCTCGGGCGCGAAGTCGGTAATGACGGGCGACGACGCCTGCGCGACGCGCGGCGGTGGATTCGCCGGAGCTACCAGAGGACTCGAACCGAGCGCCGGACTCGAACCGGGCGGACGACTCGGCGTCCCGACCGACAGCACCGGCCGGCTCGGGATCTTCGCCGGCGGCGGTGGTTCGCTCACGAGCGACGCAACGTTCACGTCCTCGGCGCCGGTGTCGGGTGGCTTGGACGATGTCATGCGGGCCTGAGCAGCGACTCACCGAAACGAATGGTACCGACGGGACGAGCGACGGCGAGCCCGCGTTCGAGCAAGAGTACGACGGTCGACCCGAGGTGGAAAATGCCGATTTCGTCGCCGCGCTTCACGACCCGCGCGGGCGAGATGTCATGAACGCCCGACGGAACCTGGGGCGCGTCGATGACCGACACCGAAACCCGGCCGACGATGGTCGCGCCGACCATGACCACCGTGACCCGACCGAGCCCGGGCGTATCGATGACGATCGCCACCCGCTGATTCTTGACGAAGAGCTGCGGAACGTGACGTTCGCCGATGCTGTTCACGGGGTAGAGATCCCCCGGCATCCCGCGCACCAGCGTGATGCTGCCGTCCACCGGTGAGTGCACGCGGTGATAGTCGCGAGGCGCCAGGTAGACGACGGCGAACTCACCGCCGGCGTAGCGGGCGGCGTCGCGCGCGTCGCCGACGAGCTCCCCCACGTCGTACGGCTGGCCCTTCACGAAAATCCGTGCCCCCGGGTCGATCACGCCCTGCGAGGAGAGCTCGCCGTCGGACGGGCTCACGAGCGCGTCGGAGCTCACCGCGCGCGCGCCGGGCTTGAGCGGGCGCGTGAAGAACGCGTCGAAGCTCGCGAAGGCGCCGGGCGGTAGCTCCGCGTCCTCCATGTCGACGCGGTACGCCTGGCAGTACGCGCTGGTGACGGCCCGCGACAGTACCGGGGGCAACGGTTGATCGCACAGGCGACCGACAGCCCGGCTGATGCGGACCCTCGGCAGCGCGCGCAGAATCTGGGCGGCTAGGAGCGTGGCGATGCCCACGGAGACGTTTCGGGTGTGCGTTCGACTCGAGCTTTCATCGTAGGTCCCTCGCGGGGCTCCGGTCAATTCCCATGGTTTTCGCAGCGTTGCGGGTCGCCCAGCCCCGGAAAATTGTGGCCCGCTTGTCGCTCTCCCACGCGGATTCTCGGTCACTCGGGCGGCTTTCTTACTGAAGCGCAGAGGGCGCGCTTCGCCGGGTCGGCGGGTAGCGGTGCCGTTCCCCCGGGCGGCCGGACCTCACCCTCACAGGCGACGTCCTCCGCCAGGGGATCGAGCGCGAGGGCGTGCTCGAGGGCGGCCTGCGCCTCGGGGACGCGCCCGGCCTTGGCGAGGGCATGGCCGTGAAGGGCGAGCCAGCCGGCGTGAGCACCACGAAGCTCGGCTTCCGCGCCGAGGGTCTCGACGCTCGCGCCGCCGCCCTTCGCCGCGTTCTCCCCGGCCAGGATCTCGGTACGAGCGGCGCGCCAGCGCACGTTCGCTTCCGCGGGCGCCGCAGCGAGCGCTGCGCGGTACTGGCGGAGCGCCGCCTGCGTGTGCCCCCGGTCGCTCAGGAGATCACCGAGCGCCACACGGCGTGCGAGCGCGCGCTGATCGCGCGGGTGCGGCAAGCGCTCGCGTTCTACGCGCGCGTCCTGGGGCGTCTCGCGCAGATCCTTCTGCCAGCGCAGGTTCCACTCCGAGAGCGTGTAGCCGGAGACGCTGCGCAACGCCGGATCTGCGTCCTCGGCGGCCGTGCCCTTCAGGTCGAGAAACAGAAGCTCGAGAGCGGGCCGGCCGCTTTCTGCGATCCAGTACTTCACGAAGCTCGAAACCTCCGCGAAGGCGATGGTCGCGGCCTCGGGCGTCGGCAGCATCGCGATCGAGGGGCCGAGTTGGTCGATGCCGATCGAGCGCCCCGTGAGCAGCGCGGCGCGCGCCGTCACGTCCGCCCAGTTCGGATCGTCGAAGGGCCGCCCTGGCCGCCAGCGGGATTCCTCGCGTTTGGCCGTCCCCTCCTGGAGCCAGAGCGGGGCGCGATCGCGGGTGGCTCGCGTCACGAGCAGGTGGGTGATTTCGTGAGCCAAGGTGTCCTGCCAGGGGTAGCCGTCGGCCGCAGCGCGCGGCGAGAGCAGGATCACGCGACCCCAGCGCGCCACCGCCAGCGTCCCCGTCGTCTCGGCGGCCGTGACGGGGAGACCCGACACGGCTGACAGCGAAAACTGGTCGCGCACGAGGTCGATGCGCAGCGGGCGCGGCAGGTCGACGCCGAGATCGGCGCCCACCGCATCGCGGGCCCGAGCGGCGCTATCCATGATGAACGGCGCGAGCACGCGGTCGGCGTCGTCCTGGAGCCGCATCCAGATCCCGCGCGCCGTGTCTTCGACGATGAAGCCCGCGGCCGTCGCGCGCGCGCAAGTGCGCGCGAGCGAACCGAGCGAAGCGCCCTCCTTCGTTTCCGCGAGCGTCGGGGCCGAAAGTTGCGCAGCGGCGGAGTCGCATTCGCCGAGGTAGATCGAGAGGCGCGCGCGCTCGATGGCGAGGCGCGTCGCCTCGGCCGAGGCGCGGTCGAGCAGCTTGCGGGCTCGCTCGAGGTCGATTTCGACGATGGCGTCCTCGACGTCGCGCGCCGTGGCGGGGCGCGACAGGACCTGGGGCTCGGCAACCCCCGCGCCGAAGGCGGAGGCCGCGAGCACCGCGGCACCGGCGAGCCAGCGGCGAGCGTTCATTCGAGCAGGCCCTCCGCGTAGCGGCGGATCGCCGGTTCGAGCCTGCCGGCCCGCTCCTTACCGAGCCCCTCGAGCACGCGGCGCCGGAAATCGGCAGCCGCGTTCTTGCCGGGCGCGCCCGGGACGTCGGCCTTTCCAGCCATGCCGCGCCCGCCGCTGTCCTCGTCGCCGGTGCTCTTGCCCTTGCTCTCCGGACCGTCCGAATCGGTGGTGCGGCCGGCGCTCCCCTGTTCCAGGAGCCGTTGCGCCTCCCGCTGTAGCTCCAGCCCCCGCTCGCCGCGGCCGGCGCCGAGCTCACCTGCCGCATCCTTCATGACATCCCGGGCCTGGCCGAGCCTCTCCAACGACTCTTGCGGCAGCGCCGCCTCGCTCTGCTCGGCGCGCTGAGCGAGCTCGCCCATCCGCCTTTCGATCGAGCGCTCCCGGTCGGCGGCCTCGCCGAGGCGCTCGCGCGCGGACTGCTCCGCGTCGCGCCGCATCTTTTCGAGCGCCTGCTCCGCCCAGGCGAGCTGCTTTTCGATTTCCTGGCGGGCCCTGTCGAGCGCGGGGAGGTCGGACAAATCCGAGGTGGTCTGAGGATCCAGCGCCTTGCGTTGCGCCTCTTCTGCGAGCCCGCGGGCGGTGCGACCGCTATCGCTGGCCTCCCCGAACTCGAGCCGCTCCAGCCGTTCGGCCATGGCCCCAGCATGCTCGCGCGCGAGCGCCGCTGCTGCTCTCCCCGTGCCTTCGCGCGCCCCCGAGCGAGGCAGCCCGTCGAGCGCGTTGCGCAGCGCCTCGGCACGCTCGGCGGCTTCCCGCCGGAGCTCTTCGCTCTTCGTCGCCTCGTTGGCGTCGCGCAACGACCCGTCCACCTGCTCGATCAACGCAGCGTGCTCGCGCATGAGGGAATCGAGCTCGTCCGCCATCTCGTCGAAACGCTTGTCGGCCTCCGAAGGCGGCGTCGAGGGATCCTTCGAGCCCGAGTGCTCGCCGGCCTCCACCCCGCCGGCACCTCCGCCCCCGGCGGAGCCGAAGGAAGGCGTGGGGCGGTGAAGCCGGGCAGCCAGATGGCGAGCGGCCAACTCGGCGTGCAGCAGGCTCCCTGCCTGCTCCGCGCGCCGAATCCGCCGGAGCTCGCCCTGCGTGACGCTGCCGAGATCCGCGCCGAGGACATCCAGTACCGCCAGATTTTCTGCGCCGACGTCGAGCACGCGGAGCGCTCCGTGCGCCCGTTCGATGCCCGCACGACGGTTTTCGGTGACTCGTGCCTTTGCGTAGCCGTCGGCGGCCTCGTCCGCCGCATCCCCGAGACGCTTGGCGACGGATTGCGCATCGCGCACACCGAGCGCCCGGAGCGCCGAATGCACCGCCAGGAGGGCGTCCTCGACGCCTTCTACCAGCGGCTTCTTGGCTGCGGGCTTCTCGAGCCGCCCGGCTTGCCCGCGCAGGAATCCCTGAAGCCCTCCGGTTACCCGCGCGCCGCCGAACGTGCCGCTCGCCGTTTCGCGCAGCGCTTGGGCGGCCGCCGCACGCCGAGTCGCCACCTCGGTCCGCGCCGGCTCCTTCGTGAGCTCGGTTTCGTGCTCGCTCAGATACGCGAGGAAATCCACGACCTTGCCGCGCGCCTCGAGCAGCGCCCGAAAGCGCGCGGCCTCCGGAGCACCGATCGCGGGCGGGACGAGCGTGATGGCCGCGCTCCTTCCCCACTTGTCGCCGGCGAACACGTCGTTGTCCTTCGCTTCGATCCGCACCTCCACGGGAAGAAAGGCACGCCGCAGGAAGGCATCGCTGGGGTCGAGCGCCTGAGCCCCTTGCTCGCTCCGCGCCTGGCCGTCGAGCTTCTCGAGAACGCGCCGGTCCTCGCGGCCCCCGGAGCGCAGCACGAGGTCGATCTGGCGCAGGCCGTGGTCGTCGCTCACGTCGTAGCGGAGCTCGAGCCGATCGAGATCCTCCAGCTTGACCTCCTTCGGGGCGCCTTCGAGCTCGACCTCCGGAACCGCGTCGGCGATCGAACGGACCTGGACCGGGAGCGGCTCCCGCACCAACACGTCCCCGAAACGTGCCGCAACACGCAGCTCGACATCGCGATCGAGGGTCCAGCGCGCCACGAGGCCGTCGCTGCCGTCCGCCATGAACCCGACCTCGCGCCGCCCGTCACTCAGGACGAGCTTCCGCCCGGAGCGCACGGGAATACCGCGGACGACCAGCACGCTTCCCTGCGCGGCTTCGGCGCGGCTCGGATCGACGCGAGTGTCGGCGCTCCTCAAGTAGGCGGGCGGCTGAACGACCACCGTCAGGGCTTCGAGCCACACCACGTCCACCGGCGCGATGCCGTTCCGGGCAGCGAGCACGTCGAGCCCTTCCAGCACCCGGGGCGGCTCCACCCCAAAAGCCGCCCCGCCGAGCAGCGCCGCCACGAAGGCCGAGACCCGAAAGCGCCGCGCCACCCGTGTCCCGCGCTGCTCGACCACGCGAGCCGGAATGCGCCCGACCGCGCGGGCGAGGTGAAGCCTCGCAAGCTCGAGCGACCCGGTGCTCGGGTCGCGCTCGGCCCGCTCCTCGAGCGCGATGGCCCGGAGTACGCGCTCCCCGAGCTCGCGATCCTGTCCGAGAAGGAGCCGCCGCACCACGAGCTCCCGGCGCCGGAGCGAGCGCCGCTCGAGCACGCCGTGCAGCAAAAATCCGAGGAGAACGACGGCGATCGCGAGCGCCGCGCCGGCCCGTGCTTCCCCGGTGCCGCGCCGTGCAACGAGGCCGGCAAGCACCACCGAGGCGAAGAGGCACCCGACGAGCGCGAGTCGCGCCGCCGGGCGCACGCGCACGCGGAAGGTCTTCGCGAGTTCGCGGAGCGTGCTCGAGGGATCCATGACCGAGACCGGAGTCTGTCTCGGGTTTCCGTCAGGATCCACTTGCGAGTCGAGGCAGTCGAAGGCATCCTCCGGAATCGTGGATATCGATCCCGACCGCGTGAGGCGCGTCGTGCTCGGGCTGCCGGAAGTCGCCCTCCGGGTCGAGTGGTTGCGTGACTATCTTGCCAGCGCTCCGAGCGAGCGTACGGCCCTCGAGCTCGAGCGCTTGTGCGAGGCGAGCGAGCGCTCCGATCCGGGCGCGCGCGAGACCGTATTGTCGCTCGCGCTCTTGCTCGCGCGCTTCGGCGATCAGACCTTCGTGGGACGGCTACGGGCTCGCGCCGAGAGCGAGCACCTGTTGAGCCTCGGACGCTTGCTGCGCACGGCACCTTCGCCGCTCCGCTCCCTGCCCCCGCCGAAGGAAGCGCCGGTTCCCGACTATGGAGCCGGCCGCGAGCTCACGGTGGGCGAGCGCCGCAGCCTCGCGCGCGCGCCGACACGCCGCGCTTTCGAGAAGCTGCTCGCCGATCCGCATCCGCTCGTGATCCGGCAGCTGCTCGAAAACCCCCGACTCACCGAGGACGACGTGATTCGCATCGCGACGCGCCGTCCCGTGCGACCCGAAGCCGTGACCGCGCTCGCCCGCTCGGAGCGCTGGCTCAAGCGCCCCCGCGTTCGCCTGGCAATCCTCCTGAATCCGGGCTCGCCGCCCGCCGTGTCGATGCCGCTCCTGGCCGCCTGCACCCGCAGTGAGCTCCTCGAAATCCTGCACGGCACCGACATCAGCATCGTCCTGCGCGCCACCGCTCGCGAGCTCCTCGCCCGCCGCCCCCCGCTCGAAGAACCGGACGCGGCGGATCACGTGATGCTGCAGTAAGTCGCGGCGGGGTTACGGGCGCCAAACGAGGACGGGCGTCCGCGTGCGTCCTCTGCCGTCGATCGCCGAGCCGTCGAGTCGATTCGTTTCGACGGTGAGCCCTCTTGCCGAGCGCCCGCCACTTGGTCTCGGACAGGGTGTGCGAGGATGCGGAGGTCGACGTCGGGAGGGACAGCGCGTGTCTTTTTGTCGGCGGTCGGGTTGCTCGTCCTGCGAACGACCTTCGCCGATGCCGCCGAAGGCGCAAAATCCACGACCGGGGTCTCACCCGCGCCGGACCCCGCCGGGGAGGTCGTGCGCCCGGCGCCGGTCCACACGCCCGCGCCCCAGTATCCTCCCGACGGGCACGGCGACGCGGCCGTGGCGCTCGAGCTCACCATCGATAGGGGCGGGGTCGTAACGGACGCGCGCGCGAAACACGGCGAGGAGCCGTTCGTCGGCGCCGCGCTCCAGGCGGTCACCGGC
>DASXWF010000660.1:0-5957 GCA_036503835.1 Polyangiaceae bacterium
TCGGCCGTGCCTTCGATCAGCTCGGCGACACGGAAGCTTCCGCGCGGGTCCTCGAGGGGCGCGTCTCGCTCGGGTCGCGCTCGAGCCGGCCGCCGGCGGACGCGGAGCTCTTCTACCGGCTCGCCGAGGCGCGGCTCGCGACCGCCGAGACCCGCGCGCAGGGCCTGAGCCTGCTGGAGCGCGCGATCGAGCTGCGCTTCGATCCGGAGCACGCCGAGCGCCTGCTGGCGATCGATCTCGGGTCCGAGGAGAACGAGCCGCGCACGGCCTATTTGCGCGAGCGCATCGCGCGCGCGAGCGGCGACGCGCTCGGCCTCGTGCGGGCGCTCGCCCAGCGCGCGGCGCTGAAAGACGCCGACATCGCCGGCGTGCGCGAGGGCCTGGAGCTGGCCAAGCAGCTGGCCGAGCCGGAGCTGCTCGAGAAACTCGCGGAGGCGGCGCTCGGAAATCGCAAGCTCGAGCTCTCGCCCGAGGACGCCGGCTGGCTCAGGCTCGAGCTCGCGGAGGCGCGCGAGGCGAGGGGCGATCTCGAGGGCGCGCTCGAGCTGCGCGAACGCGCGGCGCACGATCTGCCGCCGAACGAGGGGCGCGCGCTGCTCTTGGGCGTCGCTTCCCGCGCCGAGGAGCGCGGTGAGCTCGAACGCGCCGCGGCGGTGTACGCGCGCATCCTGAAGGACGATCCGTCCGAGCCGCGCGCGCTCACGCCGCTTCTCGATCTGTACGGGCGCCTCGGCAAGCAGAAGGAATGGCTCGGGCTCGTGGAGCACGCGATCGGCGTGGTCGAGAGCGTGTCGGAGCGCTCCACGCTGCGGATCGCGCAGGCCCGCGCGCTGATGGGCAAGGCGAAGGGCGACGCGCGCGCGATCGACGTGCTGCGCGACCTCCTGCTGGACGAGCCGTCGCGCCCCGACGCGGTCGAGCTCCTGGCGACGCTGCTCGAGAAGGCCTCGCGGCACGACGAGCTGGCGGAGCTGCTCTCGAGCGAGCTCGACGGCGCTTTCGAGCGCCGTGACGACGCGGCCGTGACGAACGTCGCGCTCAAGTTGATGGGCGCGCTCGAGCGGGCCGGGCGTCTCGAGGACGCGCTCGAGGCGGGGCGGCGCGCGCTCGAGGTGCAGCCGGAAAATGCCGAGATCGCGCGGACGATGCTGCGGCTCGCGGAAGCCAGCGGCGACGCCGAGCGCACGGCGGACGCGCTCGAGCGCGTGCTCTCGACCGAGCGCGGCCCCGACGCGGCGGCGCTCGCCCAGAAGCTGGTCGCGCTGCGGGAGAAGCTGGGCGACGAGGCCGGCGCCGAGCGCGCGCTGGAGCTCGCCTGCATCGCGAGCCCGGGCGACGTGGAGCTGCTCGAAGGGCTGGTCTCGCGCCTCGAGATCCGCGGCGAGCAGGGACGCGCGGCGCGCCTGATCGCGCGCGCGCTCGAAGAACGACCCGGAGACCGGCGGCTGCTCGAGCGGCTGGCGCAAACCTATCTCGCCGCCGGCGACTCGGAGCTCGCGCTCGGCGCGCTCGACGGCTTGCTGGAGCTGGATCCGGAGAACGTCGGGTACCTGCAGTCGCGCGCGGCGGCCTTCCGGGAGCTCGGGCGCGAGCACGACGCGTTGAACGACCTCGAGCGCGCCTACGCGAACGAACCGTCGCTCGCGCAGGAGCTCGTCCAGGCGCTCGAGCAGGCGGCGGCCCGCGCCGAACCTCCGGAGGACGGCGAGCTCGCGATCCGGCTCGTGAACGTGCTCGAGAGCACGGGTGACCTCGTGGCGGCGCGCGCGCGCCTCGCCGAGTTCTTGTCGCACAAGCCCGAGGATCTCGCGGGGTTCCGCCGGCTCGCCTCGCTCGACCAGCGCCTCGGCAACGCCGAAGAGGCGCTCGTCACGCTCGAGCGGCTGGCGGCCCTGGAGACCGGCAGCGGCCTCGTCGAGGTCGCGCTCGGACTTCACGAAGCGGCTGCCAAGGCGGGCCGTCTCGAGATCGCGCGTCCCGCGCTGGAGCGTGCCCTCGAGCTGGATCCCGAGCACGCGGAGGTTCGGACCCGGCTCGAGGCGCTGTACTCGGAAATGCAGGCCTTCCGCGAGCTCAGCGAGCTCCTGCTGCAGCGAGCGGCCGTCGCTCCGGAGCCCAACGAACGGCTCGAGCTCGTGCTGCGCGCCGCCGAGGCGCTGCTGCAGCCGAACGGCGACGTCGAAACCGCGATCCGCGTGCTCGAGG
The DNA here is from genome assembly GCA_036503835.1 of Polyangiaceae bacterium. Classification (GTDB taxonomy): domain Bacteria; phylum Myxococcota_A; class Polyangia; order Polyangiales; family Polyangiaceae; genus PMG-095. Next base: position 2,206 of record DASXWF010000660.1, read on the forward strand.
TGGCCCGCTCGGAGACGCCGGCGAGCATCGAGGCGGCGCTGCTGCTCGCGCGCGCCTACGCTGCCGCGGATCAGCCGCAGCGCGGTATCGAGGTGCTCACGACCGTGGCCCAGGCGAATCGCGGCAAGCGCACGCCCAAGCTCGCCGCGGTCTACGAGCAGATCGCCAACATCCACCTGGGCGAAGGCTTCATGACGGACGCCCTCGACGCCCTCTCCAAGGCGTTCGAATCCGACTCGAAGAACGCGAAGCTCGCCATGGATCTCGGCCGGCTCGCGCTCGACTGCGAGCAGGCGGAGATCGCGCAGCGCGCGTTCCGGGCCGTCACGATCATGCGTCCGCCCGGACCGGAGGGGGGCGGCGCCGAGCCCGAGGAAAAGGCCGAGGCGAACTACCAGCTGGCCGCGCTCTCGAAGCGGCAGGGCGACGTGCGAAAGGCGCGCGTGCTGGTGTCGAAGGCCCTCGCCGACAGCCCGGCGCACGAGCTTGCCCGCGCGCTCCTCGCCGAGCTCGACCAGAAATAGCGGCGGGACCGGCACCCCCTCCCACGGACCGGCGGGCTCGTGTGCGGACCCTCGCGCCCGGCCCCGGGATGTGAAAAACTCCCGGCCCCTTATGGTCCAACGTCAGAAACGCCTCACGAAGCGCGAGAAGAAGGCCGCCGCCCCGGGTGACCACCACCACGACGAGCGCCACATCCACTGCATCTCCTGTGGCAAGCACCTCGATCCGGAGGAGTTCGAGCGCGAGCCGCCGACCGCCGTCTTGATCGCTTGCCAGCATGGTTCGCGCTTTCCCTCGTGCAAGGCGTGCGAGGTGGAGACCAAGGCACGCCTCGCCGAGCACGATCGCACCGGCCAGCCGCCGCGTATGGCCGGCGCCTGGCACTGAGTTCCGAGCGGGAAGCGCGCTAGGCCGCGCTGCCGGCGAGCTTGCGGACGGTCGCGACCAGCAGATCCGGCTTGAACGGCTTCACGATCCAGCCGCGGGCTCCGGCCGCCTTGGCGCGCGCCATCATCGCCGACTGACCGTCCGTCGTCAGCATCAGGATTTGCAGGCTGGCGTTGCGCGGCTCCTGCTTGGCGATCTCGAGCATGTCGATGCCGTTCATGTTCGGCATGTTCAGGTCGCAGATGACGAGCGACAGATCGGGCGTCGCGGCGATGGTCTCGAGCCCCTCGCGTCCGTCGCAGGCCTGGACCACCTCGTAGCCGGCATCGCCCAGCACCGCGCCGAGCTGCTGTCGAACCGTCCGCGAATCGTCCACCACCAGAATTTTTTTGGCCATGGTGTGCTCTCAATCCTGCTCGGTCAAAAGAGGACCGGCTCGCCTTCCGCCGGCGTGTCGTCCGTGAGGTCACGGCTCTCCGAAAACAGGGGGCGGTCGTCCGGAGAAAGCGCGTCGAACCAGACTCTGACCCACGAGTCGTTCGCCGAAAAACAGGCCGAGCAAATCGTCGCCTGGGTCGATCGGGTCAGGTGCAGCTGCTCCCCTTGCATGACGCGCGGGGTGCTCGCCTCGATGTGGACGCCCTGCGGCTGCAAGATGCCGCGAATGCGCCCGAGCAGACGATTGGCGATCTCGCCCGCCCAATCGAAGACTTCGAGCTTCCACTGGGGAACGTCCACGAGCGGCAGCGGGTAGGCGACGCGCAACATCTCGAGGGGCGCCACGACTGCGATGGTACCCCTGAGCGCGTCGCCGGTGAAGCCCATGAACGCCACTACCTGCTGAGCATCGCCGTCGCCGGCGGGCGCCTGCAGCGTTTCGCCCACGCCGATTCCGCAGCTCGGCAGGACGTGCCGAGTGCATTCGATCACGATCTCGCGAAGTCTGCTGGCTTCTTCGGGCTGCATGCGTGTTCCCTCGGGTTTCCGCGAATCTTCAGAACGGCTCGCGGCGGCCGCGAGTTTAGGCGGCGCCGCGCGTCTCGAGCGCGCCGACGCTGACGCGGTTTCTGCCCGCGACCTTGGACGCGTACATGGCGCGATCTGCCCGATCCACCAGCGTATCGAGCGTATCCGTGCGCTCCAGGACCGCCACGCCCACGGAGATCGTGACGGGGACGCGCACGTCGCCCGAGAACACGCTGAGCCGCTCGACTTCGCCGCGAATTCGTTCGGCCACGACCCGCGCGCCGTCGAGGTCCGTGTTCGGCAGGGCGACGACGAACTCCTCTCCCCCCCAGCGCGCCGGAATGTCGGGTATGCGCAGCACCGTGGTGAGCAGCTTGCCGAGCGCGTTGAGAACGAGGTCTCCGCCGGAGTGGCCGTGGCGATCGTTGATCGCCTTGAAGTGATCGACGTCGAAGAGCAGGGCGGAAAGCGCGGTCCCGTAGCGTCCCGCGCGGTTGACCTCCACGGCGACCTGCTCGAGAAAGGCGCGCCGGTTGCGGATGCCCGTGAGCGGGTCGACCGACGCCAGGCGCTTCTGCTCGTCCACGAGCACCGCGATGCGCAGGGCGCCGCCGAGCTCCTGGGCGACGAGGCGCACGAGCGAGGAGGTGTCGTCCCTGGCGCGGGAGCTCGGCGCGAGCGCGAGCGTACCGAGCGACGCGTTGCCGAACGGAATGCGGCTCGTCAGGGCCGGACCGCCCGAGGCTTCGTCGCTCGCGTCTTCGTCGGCCACGCGCAGCGGCGCGGTGGTCTCCGGCAGGCCGAGCGCTGCGCGGGCCTCGCGCTCGCTCGTCTCGGCGTGAGCCGGGTGATGGTGGATCGCGAAGCGCGCGGGCGCTTCGGTCGAAATCGCGAGCCAGCGATAGGCGACCACCTGCGAAAGGAGCTGCGCGAACGAATCGAAGAGGCGACTGAACGAGCCGCAGGCCGCGAGCGCGCGCACCTCGGCCGCGATCACGGAATCGAACAGCGCGGCGTCCAGGTGGCGCGCGATTCGCTCGCGGATGTCGAGCCCGGTGCCGCCGAGCTGCACGAAGAACCCGTCGTCGTTCGGGGGCAACGCGGTTCGCGCCAGGACGCGCACGAGCTCGCCCATGCGTCCCTTGCGGCAGTAGGCGGCGGCCCCCGCTCGCTCGGCCCAGAAGCGACTGCGCGGGTCGTCGTCGTCGCCGCGCAGGATCACGGGAACCTCGGCGGTCGCCGGCTCGGCGCGCAGCAGACGGCAGAGCTGAACGCCGGACGTGCTCGGCATCCAGAGGTCGGCGATCACGGCCGCCGGCGGCGCGGAGAGCGCCATGTCGGCCGCGGCGAGCGGGTCGGAGGCCGCTTCGACGCTGTAGCCCTGGGCGCTCAGACGTTCGACCATGACCTCGCGCGAGCTGTCCGAAATGTCGACGAGGATGATGCGAGGCTGACTGCCTTCCATGGGGCCCTGTCTGACTTACGTCTCGACTTCCGAATGGGTAAGTTCGGAGTAGGAGTTTCCCGGCGGCCGTTCGGGAGGATCCAATGTAGGGAAACGCAAATCGCCGCGAAAAGCGGCAGTGGGGCGTCCTTGCTGATGTGGGCGGCGGCGAGCCTCCCAGCGTCAGGGCCGAGTGCAAGCGCCGTCACGAGCGACACCGCTCGCACTTTCGCGCGAAATGCGGGCCGCGCGCCTGTTCTGAGCCGCGCCCCTCGGCTCGACGCTATTCGGTCGACGCGCCGATCGAGCCGCCCTCGACGTTCGCGTTGCCGTCGAGGTGGAACATCGCGCCCAACCACAGCGACAGGTAGGTGTCGGTGGCGCCTCCGGCGACGACGCGGTTGGGGGCGGGCGTGTTGTTGAAGTCGAAGCCGTAGCGCACCACGTCGAT
>DASXWF010000661.1:0-8477 GCA_036503835.1 Polyangiaceae bacterium
ATGGCGGCCTCGAGAGCGGCGGGGACGGGCTTGCCGGCTTCGTAGTCGGAATTGTTCGCGATTTTGATGAGCATCAGGAATTGCATGAAGGGCTCCTGTTTCAGGTTCACCCGGACGACGAAGAGGGTTCCCCGAAATCGACGAAGCTTCGAAAAAAAGTTTCGTCGATCGGTCAGCGCGCCGTCAGCGTGCGCATGCTGATCATGAAAAGCTCGGAGGAGCCGGGTTTTTTTGCCCAGATCGTGACCGCGTAGCTACCCGCGGGCGGCTTCTTGCCAAGGTCGATGTCGATGCTGAATTGCCGGCCGGTCACTTTGACGGGTTTGGGCGTCTTGAACCCGGCGGGAAAGTAGAGCGTGTCGGGCGCCGGAATCCGGTAGAGCTTGCCGTTCAGGCGTTCGCGAGGCAGCGGCTCCGGCAACGGCGTCCTGCCTACGCCGATGCCGCCGAACACGAGCGGCGCGGCGATCGTCCCGGCCACGCGCAAGGTCGCCTTCGCTTCCCGCGGTAGCGGCTCGTACTCGCCGTAGTCGTCGACGAACTCTTGAGTCAGGCACGGCTGCGCCACGTCGAGCGGCTGCGCGACGCCGATGCCCACGCGGTTGTGGCGCGGGTTCAAGACGTTGCGGCGGTGGCCGTCGTTCGGCGGCACCTCGGCCATGAACATCTCGTGCAGCGCCGCCAGTTTCGCGGAGTCGAAGCGCGGCTTCGGGTCGAGCTTGCGCTCGATCGTGTCGGACAGGCAGGCGGAGTTCTCCTGAACGAAGTCGGTCCCGCCGCCTTCGGTGTAGCGTTGCTCGGGCGTCGAGCCGTCGCTGCCGATGTGACCCGTGAATCCCTTCGCGGCCATGTCGCGCGCGTGCCGCAGCCCCGCCTTCGAAGCGGGCTCGTCGAGCACGACGGGCGCGAGCCCCGCTTTCTTCCGATCACGATTGACGAGCCCGAGCACGAAACGCTGCGCCTCCGGGTAGTCGATCAGCTTCGCGGCGACCTTCGACTCGGCTTTGGGCCGTGCTCGCGCCACGGGTACCTCGGGCATGCTCAGCGTGAGCGCCGCGGCGCAACCGATCAGCGCGAACAAGCGCCCCGGAGACCTCGACCCTCGAACGGGATTCGACTTCGAAGACGGGCTGCAGTGCACCATGCTCTTTCCTGAACTGTAGCGCCGCACGCGCAAAGCACGTACCGGGAACCCTCGACGGGGCCAGCGTGGTCCAGCCCACCAGGAACAATGCTAGGATTGAACGGCATGGGTGCAGCCGAGCAGATCCCGCGCATCTCCTTCGAGGAATTTCTGCGCTTGGAGGAGCTGAACGCGTCCAAGCACGAGTGGCTCAACGGCATCGTGTACATGATGGCGGGGGGCACGTTCGAGCACGGGCGGCTGATTGACAACCTGCTGGTTGCGTTGCGCCAGCGGCTTCAGGGACGGCGCTGTCAGCCCTATTCCGGGAACTTCCTGGTACGGACGCCGAGCGGTCTCGGGGCATACCCGGATGTGATGGTCTTCTGTGGAGAGATCCAGGGTGATGCGGCAGAGCCGCGTCGAGCGGCACTGAATCCGACCGTGCTCTTCGAGGTGCTCTCCGAGAGCACCGAGGACTATGATCGCGGGGAGAAGTTCGAAAACTACAAGAGCATTCCTTCGCTCGAAGAGTACGTGCTCGTCCATCAGAGCTCGCGAAGGGTCGAGGTCTTTTCGCGTCATGACGGATGGAGAAGGCAAGCCTTCGAAGCTGGACAATCCGCAGAAATCTCCGCCATCGACGTTCGCCTCCCGGTCGACGAGATCTACTGAACGGGATCACCTTCGGGAGCGACGGACCGCGGACGAGCGAGCCGCGCGCGCCGTCGCACGGCCGCGGGAAGTTCCGGCGCTTCGGCCGAGCTCTTCCGGTGAACATTTGTAGGAGTGAGAAAAATTGCAGCCCGCCTGTGCGATTGAGGCGAGCGCTCCTGGTGTTTTTCGGGCAGAGTGGTGCTGTGGTGAGTGGAGTGAAGAGCCGTGCGTCCAAGGGCGATGGGTTTCGAAGCGCGCGTACGGCGAGCGAGCGCGTGCAGTCGGCAGGGCGCTGGGCGCTCGTGTTCCTGCTCGCGGTAGCGTGCGGCGCGAGCAGGCGCTCGTCCGATCCGGACGACGAAGGAGCGGGCGGCACGGCTCCGATGGACGAGCCCGGTGCCGGTGAGGCGGGTGACGCGGGCAGGGCGAACTCCAGCGGCGGCTCGAACCGCGCGGGCAGTTCGAATGACGCCGGCCGCTCGAACACGGCCGGGACCGCGAGCGCGGGCAGCTCGAACGGCGACGGCGGCTCGAGCGTCGGCGGCTCGAACGGCGACGGCGGCTCGAGCGCGGCCTCCGGTTCGAGCAGCGGCGGCGGCGCGGGCCAACCGGATCGGGACCCGGACTGCGAGGAGGGCATTCCCGTCACCTCGCAGACGCTCCGGCTCACGAACGAGCACTACGACCGAACGGTTCGCGATCTCCTCGGCCTCACCGAGCTCGACGACGGTGAGCCGCCGTCGAGCCTGCTCCTGCCGAATCGCCCGGGAACGATGACGGAGCCCGAGCTCGAGGGCTACCGTGCCGCCGCGGCAGCGATCGCAGCAAAGGTCGTCACGGACGAGACGATGAGGGCCGCGTATCTCGCGTGCGAGCCGACCGACGAGGTGGACGCGTGCTGGCGCGATACCATCGTCGGTTTCGGGCGGCGCGCATTCCGGCGGCCGCTCACCGATATGGAGGTGACGAGCTTCGAGACGCTGGTGGCGGCGACGGCCGCCGTTCCGGAAACGAGCTCCGTGGATGCGATCGCGGAGGCCCTACTCTCGGCGTTCCTCGTTTCTCCGAGCTTCCTCTTTCGTGTCGAGCTCTCGGCGCAGACGGACGAGGAGGGCAATCTGGTTCTCTCGTCGCACGAGGTGGCGACGCGCCTGTCGTACCTGTTGTGGGGGAGCTTGCCGGACGTGACGCTGGACGTGGCGGCGGACGCCGGCGAGCTCGCGACCAAAGAGCAGATCCTCAATCAGGCCGAGCGCATGCTCGCGGACGAAAGAGCGCGCGAGCGGGTGGCGGAATTTCACCGCTTCTACCTGAACATGGGGCCACAGTCGTATTGGGCGAACAGCAGCAAGGACGAGCTCGCGTTTCCGCTCTACGACGAAACGGTCAGCGCGCTGCTGCTGGAGGAGACGGAGCTCTTCTTCGACGGCGTCGCGATTGAGGCGCGCGGCTCCTTCCAGGACCTGTTCTCGAGCCCGCTCGCTTTCGTCAATTCCGCGACCGCGCCGCTCTACGGACTCGACCCGAACGAATTCGGCTCCGAGCTCGTGGGGGTGCGGCTCGATCCCGCGCAACGACCGGGCTTCCTCACGCGCGCCGGCTTTCTGTCGACGCATTCGGGCTTCGATCGGACCTCGCCGATTCGGCGCGGCTTGTTCATCACGAACTCCGTGCTCGGCATCGATGTTCCGGACGCGGAGCCCTCCGCGACCGATCCGCCGCCGCTGCCGGAGATGTATCTCACGAACCGCGAGTACACCACGTCGCTGACCGCGTCGCCCGCGTGCCAAGGGTGCCACGTGGTCTACATCGACCCGCCGGGCTTCGTACTCGAGAATTACGACGCGATCGGCGCCTGGCAGACTCACGAAGCGGACACCGGCGCTCCCATCGACCCCGTCGCGGACGTGTTGATCGACGACGTGCCCGTCACGGTCGTCGATTCCGCCGATCTCATGCGGCGTCTGGCTGCGTCGCGCGACGCGCAACGAACCTACGTCGAAAGCTGGATCCGGTTCGGCTACGAGCGCAACGTCGATCCGCTCGATGAATGCACGGTGGAGAAGCTGAGCTACGAGATCGCCCGCGGTGGGTACCCGATCCTGGCGCTGCTCAGCGACCTCACGCAGACCGACGCGTTCCGCTTGCGAAGGTCCACGACCGCTCGGTAGACGACAGGGCGGCGCTGGGTACTACTGTCGGGATTCGAGTTTTTTTTTCGAGAAACCTTTGCGAACAGGGTGATTTCGAGAGACGGCCACCAGCGCCTTGCGAGCATGCCCAGCTGGAGAACAGCTGCCACCGGCCTCGCCGGCCCCTCTCGTGGCGAGCGGCGACTCGCGCCGATCGTGATCGGGTCCTGCCAAAGTCTGCGGCAGCAGCACTAGCGTCCGAACGCGCGCACGTAGAGGCCGTCCGCGTCCGTTTGGGTGCTGATGGTGTAGAGCAGGAAGTCCGGGCCCCAGGTCGCGTACGTGTCGGCTTGTTCGGCGATCGGCGTTGCCGGGTCGGGGTGGACCTCGCCGTTCTTGCCGATCTTGCGGAAGGCGAGCGATCCGGAGTCGCTCGCCGGATCATAGTGATCGATGAAGACCGCGTGGCCGCTGCCGATCCAGCCGAGCACGACGACGTCGGACGCGAGCAGGGCGCTGCTGCAGCCGGCGGGACGGGAATGGTACGCGTCGTAGCGGTCGCCTTCGAAGCGAGCCCACAGCACGGACTCGCTGTCAGGCGCGAAGTTGAGCGAGCTCGAGAAGTTGCCGGTGGCTTCGAGCACGCACGAACCCGTGCCGTCGAGCTCCGACACGACCAGATCCTGAAAGGCGCCGCTCGCGTAGCGTCTCATGTAGGCGACCTGTCCGGCGTCGCTCGACGCCAGGATGCCCGCGGTGTCGTCGTCCATCAACCATTGCGTGTCGGGAGCACCGACCGGGTCGGGAATCGAGATCACCTCGCGATCGAGCGTCAGCGCTACCACCGAGCCACCGGCATCGACTTCGTAGTCGGACACCCCGGTGAACAGGGTCACCGGGTCCGCGCCGTCGGGAAAGCGCGCGATCTGAAGCGTGCCCATGCCGAGCTCGTTGGCTCCCTGGAGCCACAGCCACGAGCGACTGTCTCGTGTGATGGTCCAGTCGTGAACGTCGACCGCTACGAGGAGCTGGCTCGGGTCGTCGAGGTGCTGGAGCTCGAGCACTTCGGCGCTTTCCGGGGTCACGCGGCTGCTCCAGGCGATGTAGCCGTCCGCGAAGGCTCCGAAGCCGAAACGAAGCGGAAGCTGCCCGTCGTCTCGTGTCGCGACGATCACGCTCTCGATGGGCGAAAGCAGCGGCTCGCTCTCGCCGTCCGCGGCCCCGGCGTAGAGCTCGCCGGTCACGATTGCGCTGTCGGTTCGTTCCAGGGGCAGCGCCAGACAAGCCACGGCGTTTCCACGCGGCGCGGGCGTGCAGAAGGCCAGATCGTGAGTGTCGGTGCGGTCCGCGAGCAGCCGTCCCGCCTCCATCCCCGGTCGCCACACGTACGGCGTGAGCGTCCGGTCGTAGTAGACGAGCGTGTCGCCTCCGAAATAGCTCGGGTGAAAGTCGGCGGCGCTCCCGCCGAGCTGCTCGGTCAACAGCAGGCAATGCGGATCAGGATCGGGCGCGCCGCAGCTCACGGGTGTCCCGGCCATCACCTGGGACACGTTGACGACGAACAGATTCTCGTCACCGGTACTCGCTCGGCCGACGAAGGCGCACCAGCGGTCGCCCGCCGCGTTCGCTTCGCTCGTGCAGGCCGTTCCCGCGGAGAGCGTGGCGGCGGGGCCGCTGAAAACGCGAACGCCGGGGCCCGCCCCGGCCGGTCCCGGCGCGTCTGCGGGCCAGTTGCTCGCGGCCGGCTCGGAGGCTCGCTCGCCACACCCCAACGCGAAGAGCGCGACCACGAACGAGGAGGGAGCCGGGCGGCGCATGGTTTCTCGGCGAAAACCGATTCTTCCTCTCGCGTTCGCGCGAAGCAAGCTCCTCGCTTCGGCTGCGGGAATTTCGCTCGAGCGGGTCAGCGCGCCGGGTCGCCGGGGATTCGCACGATCCGCTCGTCGTTCAAGAACAGGAGCAGGTCGTCGATGACGAGTCGATCGCCGTCCAGGAAGCGAATGCTGCTTTCGGTGACGAAATCCCCGGCGCGCGTGCCGAGCCGTTCGCGCGACGGATCGGCCAGATCGGCGGACGTGAGCGGCGCGGGCCAGATCGGCGCCGCCGTGACGTAGGCCTCGGGCACGGGGAAGACGGCGCCCCGCTGCCGATCGACGACGAGCAGATTGAAGTGGATGTAGTCGCCGTCCTCCTGATTGCCTCGAAGCACGAGCCAGCGCTCGTTCGCGGAAGCGGCGGCAAACGACCAGCCGTCTCCGTCGCTTCCGAGCGGTCGCTCGAGCAGCCGGCCGCTGGAGTCGAAGTCGTAGCCGAAGCCGGCCGCGCGGGGCTGGGGCTCGTCCTCGGTCGTGCAGCGGAACCGCTCGAGGCTCTTGGCCGTGTCGCAACCGAGCGTCCAGCGCGCTTCGAAGGTCCGCCGCGCGAGGTTTGCTCGCAGCGACAGCACATAGGACGCCATGTTGGTGTTGCGATCGGAGAGCTCCAAGCAGACGTGTCGTCCGTCGCTAGCGAGCTCCAGCGCGTCGTCGGCCTGGAGTCCGACTTCGACCGGCTCCGCGCCCGCGCAAGCGATCGACGCAGTCCACGGACCGCTCAGCGTGCGCTCCTCTCCGGTCGCGAGCTCGAGCTCGACGAGGCGCTCGTTCGCCTGAAGCACCAGGAGCGAGCGCCCGCCGGGCAGGAAACGCGGCGCGGCCGCACCGCTCAGCGTGCCGATCCGACGCTTCACCGCTCCGCGGGCGTCGAGCTCGAACACGCCGTCTTTCCCCGCGACCACGAGCGGAAGCGCGGGTTCGGTTCGAGCCGCCCGCGGTGGTCGGGGCGAAGCCGCGGGAGCACTCACCGTCCGCGCTTGGCTGGACGAGCGAGCGCTGGAACAGCCGCCGAGCGCGAGCGCGGCAGAGAGCCCGGCGGCGAAGGGCCAGCGGCCCCGATGACTGCGGTGCGACGAGCGGACCACGGGCGAGGACGCAGTATCACCCGAGGAGCTGGCGGAGTCTCTCTCGACCGACAGGCTGCCGCGCACGAGCTCGGCCCCGCTTCCTTCGAAGGCTCGGCGCGCACCGGCCCGTGTTGCGCGGCTACTCGGAAGCCGGCCAGGGATTCGAGAACCGCGGGTCGCGGAGGAACGCTTCGTCCGTCAGACTCTCGAGGAACGCGAGCACGGCTTCGCGTTCATCGGGCGTGAGCGTGAACCCGATCATGAACGGGCTCTTGAGCGGGCTCGCGCTGCCGTTGCCGGCGTACGGCCCGCCGGCGATCGTGCGCCCTCCGGCGGCGTAGTGATCGAGCACCTCTTCGAGCGTCGCGATGCTGCCGTCGTGCATGTAGGGTGCGGTCACGGCGACGTTGCGCAGCGTCGGCACGCGGAAGCGCCCCATGTCTTCGGTGCGCCCGCTGAGCTCGTGGATGCCGGTGTTGGGCGGCGGGTACGCGCCGGCCCCGTCGAGATTGTAGAGCGCGGTGTTGTGGAAGCGCGCTTCCGGGAACTGATTTCCCGCGAAGTTCGCCGAGTCCTGGAGGTTGAAGCCGGAATGGCAGTGGAAGCACTCGAGCTTCTCGGAGAAGAAGAGCACCCTGCCGCGGCGCGCCGCCGCCGAAAGCGCATCCGCGTCCCCGCGGTAGAGGTAGCGGTCGTACGGGGAGCTCCCGGAGATCAGCGTGCGCTCGAAGGAAGCGATGGCGGCCGTGACGTTCTCGACGCTGAACGGATCGGGCACGCCGGGGTAAGCAGCGCCGAAGAGCTCGCCGTAACGCGGAACGGCGCGCAAACGCTCGAGCAGCTCCGTTTCACGGCCGTTCAGTCCGAGCTCCACCGGCTCGCTGCCGAACATCGGCACGAGCGCCTGACTCTCGAGCGAGAACAGCAGCGGATTGGCCCAGGCGAGCGTGGTCGCGTACGCGACGTTCGCCAGGCTCATCGAGTTGCGCGGATGCGCTTCTCCGGTCGACCCGAGCGCGACCGCTCGCCCGTCCGTGAAGGCGCGCTCCTGCTCGTGACACGACGCGCAGGCTTGCGTGCCGTTTCCGGAGAGGCGCGGGTCGTAAAACAGGTGGCGCCCGAGCTCCACCTTGGCGACGGACATCGGATTTTCCTCGGGCACGACCGGTAGCGGAAACCCCTTCGGCAGGGACCAGACGTACGCTTCCGGATCGGGCTCCTCTTCGCTTCCCGGACGCGCCTCGATCCGGAGGAAACGCTGCGATCCCGGCAGCGGCAAGCCGGTGGACCAGTCGATGCCGAGATCTTCGAACGGTCCGCGGCAGCTGTCCTCCGTGAAGGAGTGACAGAGGTCGCCGGCGAGGCGCGCCTGACGGAGCGCGCCTTCGAGATCGGCGACGGCGACATCTTTGCCCGGCCGAAATTCCGGGAACTCGAACTCCGCGCGGTTGGGTCGGTCGCAGGCAGTGACGCCGCCGAGCTCCGGGTCGCCCGTGCAGCCGGTGCTGCCGACGTGGAGCGCGCTTTCGAAGCGTGTCGTCGCGCCGGTCTCGGCCGACGTCATGATCGAGAGGAACAGTCGCCCCAGGGTCCAGCTCCAATAGAGCGAGCTCAGGTTGAGGGG